>CAZDWA010000024.1:16546-26845 GCA_964509065.1 uncultured Lentimicrobiaceae bacterium | reverse complement strand
TGTAAGATTTACTGTGCTTTCTTGATTCACCCGGGCGCTGCTCCCCCATTCATGCATGGCTCCCCGCCCAGCCCGGTTATAAGGGCAGGTGTTTTTTTAGTTTGTTTATGCTTAATTGACCTAGAAGCAGGTACAAATGCTGTCCCAGAGGGACGCAACCTTTGTAAAAACTGTTGCAGCAAGTTTTTACCTCGTCCTATAGGGACGAAACACCCTTTCAGTAACAACTTCACACGCAAAACACATATCTTCTTTCGTCCTTTTTCTTTATAAAAAGAACCAGAACTCAAGAATATAAAACATCAAAAAAAATCGGGACCGCCAATGTATTGACAGCCCCGAAACAAACACTTAAAAAAACATTTCTTTATATTAACGGAATTGTAAAAACTCCAAATTCGTATTTACATAGTCTTCAAGTTCTTTTTGCATTGCAGTAAATCCTTGGTCCTTAGCCATTTCTGCAATTCGATTTACAATTACCAAGGCTTCCTGCATATCTGCCTCATAATATTTGGCAAATTTATCTTTAAGCCTGTTATAATAATCGAAGTCTTCCATATAACGATCGGCAAGTTGACGCAAAATCTTTTCACTTTTTTCTACTGCTCCCGCTTCGTAATAAATATCAGCCCAAGGCAGCATATAAAAGTCGTACGTGATTTTTTCGTGCGGAAATAGTTCAATGCTTCTATCTAAAGCAACAATTGCGGAATCGGCTTTCCCTTCATTAAGCAGGGCTTGCGCCAAACGCATATAGCTTTGCTTTGCCAAGGCGGAGTTGCGATAGCTTTCACGGTCTACGGTAACACCTTTTTCATGCAGACGACCCCAATTTGCTTTATTCACAAGCAAATCGTAGGAGCCTTCGGTATAAACTCCTCCCATATTTCGGTAATATTCAGCGGCTTCAACGGGCATAAAGCGATATACCACCCCTTCCATATGGCAATATCGGTCTACATCAAACACCTTGTTCACGCTATACGGATTTGCAAAATAAATCGGGCGCTCCCAGTTGTTATGCGCAATAAGGTCGAGTAGCATTAAATCATTTTTATATAAAATGCTTTGCTTGACCTCCCAAACTATCTCATCTACAATTAGATGATGCATGGAAGCCGGCACGGTGCCACTACGAATGACTGCTTCTTTATCTACGGTAATCTTCAACTTACGTGCAGGCAGGTAATTAATTCGTTCACCGGACTGTAGTGGGATTTTCGACTGGTCGCGATCATCGGCTATAAAAGCAATTGCTTCGCTAAGCTCAACAGGTCCTTCCAAACGTTCCAAAACCGGGATTCCCTCATTTACGCCTTTATTATACTGATCAGGTCGCAGCAAAAACGGCAGCGGATCAGACTCATATACTTTTTTACCCATCTGATGAACATACCAATCTCCGGCGGAAAGCATATAATTCACCACTCGCATATCCTTACGGAAGCCTTCAACTTCTTGAACATACCAAAGCGGAAAGGTATCATTATCACCATTTGTAAAAATAATGGCATTGGGTTCACATTGCGCCATATAACTCTTGGCATAATCGGGTGCCGAATAGCGGCCTGAGCGATTATGTGCCTCCCAACCTTGGGTTGCCATCAATGTAGGTACTGCTATAAGCGAAATCAAGCTTACAACTATAGCAACCATTGTTTGCTGGCGGAAAATCTTTTTGAAGTAATCAAACAAAGCAAGCACCCCAAAACCAATCCAGATGGCAAAAGCATAAAACGAACCAACATATGCATAGTCACGTTCACGCGGTTGATACGGATATTGGTTTAAGTAAACAATAATGGCTATTCCGGTCAGTATAAACAACAAAAACACTACCCAGGTATCATGAATATGCTTTTTCAAATGATAAAACATGCCTATTAAGCCCAAAATAAGCGGTAAAAAGAAGAAGGTGGTTCGGAAGGGCGTTTGCTTACTTGCCGGCAAATTCGACTGATCACCCAAACGCATCGAATCAATGAATTTGATTCCACTAATCCAGTTTCCATGTTCTATCTCTCCTTGGCTTTCCACATCATTTTGCCTACCTACAAAATTCCACATAAAATAGCGGAAGTACATATGGTTCAGCTGATAGGTAAAGAAGAACTTCAGATTTTGTCCAAAAGTAGGTTTATATACAACCTCCGTGGAGCCATCAGGCTTTGTGATGCGTATGGGCACCCCCTGCCCTCCGCCATATTGTTTATACATCTCGGCATGGCTAGGTTTAAGGTTGCTGTACATACGCGGAAATATCGTCATAAAACGCTCGTCATATACCGGTTTGGTGCTTCTGCGATAATCGGTAATTACATAACGTCCTTTATTTTTGTCTTTAATATATACAGGTGAACCATCGGCATAATCCACAATCGGTGCACTATAATAAGGTCCGTATAACAAGGGCCAGTCGCCATATTGTTCACGATTCAGGTATGCCAATAATGAAACCGCATCGCTGGGCTCGTTCTCGTTAATCGGGGTATTCGCCTGGGAGCGGATTACAATCATCATAAATGATGAATAGCCTATCAAAATAAAAGTAAACGCCAACACAATGGAATTAAGCAACACCTTGGATTTTCGTTGAGAATACAGGATTCCAAAGCTGATAAGTGCCGTAATTGCAATAAAAAAGAAGATGGTACCACTATTAAACGGTAGTCCGAGCGTATTCACAAAAAATATTTCAGAAACACTCGCAAGATTTACAACTTGAGGTATAATCACACTCATGATAAAGCCGAGAATACCCACTGATAACAAGCCTGCAATAATAAATCCTTTGGTACTGACTTTGTATCTCTTGAAATAATACACATAAACTATTGCAGGGATGGCAAGCAGGTTGAGCATATGTACTCCAATGGAAAGCCCTATCAAATATGCTATTAGTAACAGCCATTTGAGGCTATGTGGCTCATCTGCCTTTTGTTCCCATTTCAATATTGCCCAAAACACAACTGCCGTAAAAAAGGATGACATGGCATATACTTCGCCTTCTACTGCCGAAAACCAGAATGAATCGGTAAAAGTATAAGCAAGTGAACCAACAAGACCTGCTCCCAAAACTGCATATTGCTGTGCTTTTGAGTTTTCATTTTCTCCTTGCATCATAAACTTTCGTGCAAGCAGCGTAATTGTCCAGAAAAGGAACATGATTGTAAAGCCGCTTGAGAGTGATGACATAATATTTACCATCAAAGCTACTTTGGAGGTGTCACCAAAGGCAAATAAGCTAAAAAAGCGACCAATCATCTGAAAAAGTGGTGCTCCCGGGGGATGCCCCACCTGCAATTTATAGGCTGTGGCAATAAATTCGCCGCAATCCCACCAGCTGGCAGTAGGCTCCATCGTTAAAAAATAAACTGCGCTCGCAATAAAGAAAACAAGCCAACCAGCAAGATTATTTAATTTTTTAAAACCCATAATTATTGATGTTTATTCAATCAGAAATTGAGGCAATACGCTTTGTTGTGTATTTTATGAGCACAAAAATACATTTTAAAACCATTTAACCGACAGTAAATTTTCTGTTTAGCAGTTTTTAGGAAAAATCTTTTCGCAGAATTGAAGCTTTTACCGTAAATCGAAACTTGAAAATTGACTTTTTAGCTGGTTAGATCAACAAAAATTTACAGATTTAAGTTAAAATTGAGTTTTCATTTATATGCTCATAATCAATCATATAGCTAGAGTGCATGAAACATTTTTTTATAGAAGGAGATAATATTCTATTTTTGCATTTGCATAATTCAATTGAATCTACTATTTTTGCCGCTCGATTTCCATCTCGGAAAAGAAACGGTGTCCGATGGTGTAATGGCAGCACTGCAGATTTTGGTTCTGCCTGTCTAGGTTCGAGTCCTAGTCGGACAACAAAAGCCTGCTACTCCCGAGTAACAGGCTTTGTTTTTTTTAAGTAAATCGCGAAATCTTAGAAATATTTTTTGATACCTTATTAATAATATCAAAAATATCCTAATTTTGCAGTGTTTTTGGAGATTAAATGAAGTGAGGGGCTTTCAAGCCCTTTTTTTGCATACATAAACTATGATTAAAAGATCAGAAATAATAGAATGGGTCGAAAGCTTTTTAGAAGGAAGCGACCGCTTTGTAGTGGATGTGCTTATTAAAAATAATGACCATATCGCTGTGTTTCTGGATTCTGATACTGCACTTACCATTGAGCACTGTATTGAGGTGAGCAGGATGTTGGAAAGTAAACTTGATCGTGATGTAGAAGATTTTGATTTAAAAGTATCTTCTGCAGGACTTGACCATCCACTGGTAATGCAGCGTCAATATGTGAAAAATATTGGCAGAAAAATTAAATTTGATCTTAAAGACGGCAGCACACAAATCGGCAAACTGCTCGAGGTGCATCAAAAATATGTATTGGTAGAATTAATCAATGAACAAAAAAAGAATAAAATAAAGCAAACTACAAGCGGCGAAACGCTTGAATTTCCATTCGCGGATATTGAACGTGCAATGGTACAAGTTAGCTTTGGTTAAAAATATAAATAGCAAAAGGTTAAGATGGACAGCATAAACTTAGTAGAAAGTTTTTCCGAATTTAAGGAATATAAAAATATCGATCGGGAGCGCATGATGCGTATTCTGGAAGATGTTTTCAGAGCAATGCTGGTAAAACGCTACGGTTCCGATGAAAACTTTTCCGTCATTGTAAATATTGACAGAGGTGACCTGGAGATTTGGCACAACCGTGAGATAGTTGAAGATGGCGAGGTAGAAGACCCTACCTCCCAGATTGCATTCTCAGATGCCATTAAAATTGAACCCGACTTTGAAGTAGGTGAAGAAGTTTCACAAGCCATCAGCATTAAGGATTTTGGTCGACGTGAGATATTGACAATCAGACAAAGTTTGGTTGCCAAAATCATGGAATACGAAAAAGACAATATTTATCAAAAATACCGCGAAAAGGTTGGATATATCGTGACCGGCGAGGTATATCAGGTATGGAGAAAAGAAATACTCATACTTGATGATGAAGGTATTGAACTAATTATTCCAAAATCGGAACAAATACCTTCTGACTTTTACCGCAAAGGCGATACAGTTCGCGCCGTGGTATTAAAAGTAGAAATGGCAAACAACAATCCGGTTATCATATTATCCCGCACTTCGGAGATTTTCTTGCAACGACTTATTGAAGCCGAGGTGCCAGAGATTTATGACGGATTGATTACCATCAAAAAGATTGTTCGCGAACCCGGTCAACGGGCAAAAATAGCGGTAGAATCTTATGATGACCGTATTGACCCTGTTGGTGCATGTGTCGGAATGAAAGGTTCACGAATCCATGGTATTGTACGCGAATTACGCAATGAAAACATTGACGTAATCAATTTCACCAACAATCCTTCGCTTTATATTACCCGTACCTTAAGCCCCGCAAAAATTACTTCCATCACTATTGATGAAGCAAACAAACGGGCTGAAGTATTTATGAAACCCGATCAAGTAAGTCTTGCCATCGGTAAAGGAGGATTTAATATTAAGCTTGCCGGTAAACTTACCGGATATGAGATTGACGTATATCGCGATTCCGATACCGAAACCGAAGACGTTGACTTGGTCGAATTTGCAGATGAAATCGAGTTATGGGTTATTGAAGAACTTCAAAGAATCGGTTGCGACACTGCAAAAAGCGTTTTAGAACTCAGCATAGAAGAGTTAGACAAGCGTACTGAGCTCGAAATTGAAACCATTCACGAAGTTATACGTATCTTAAAAGCTGAATTTGAATAAAAATCATACTTTTGCGCATTGTTATCATCCATTAAACAATTATTAATGATTATGTCCGGAGGCTCACCCACAGTTCGATTAAGTAAAGCAGCCAGAGAATTCAACGTTGGCACTACCACCATTGTTGAGTTTCTCTCAAAGAAGGGACATGAGATTGACTCAAGCCCCAACACCAAGCTTACGCCTGAGATGTACGCTTTGTTGGTAAAAGAGTTTCAAACAGAAAAGCAAGTAAAAGAAGTTTCGCAAAAGCTTGGCTTAAACATTACAGAACGAAGAACCATTACTGCTGAAGAGGTTCTTAAAAGTGAAGCCGAAGAAATAGAAGAAGATTATTTCGAGCCGGAAGAACTCTTTATCAAAAATATTCCCAGCGGACAGCTTGAACCGGATATTATTGTGCCGGAGCCCAAACCGCAAAAAGAGGAAGCTAAAATTGAAGAAGAGCCTGTAAAGGAAACTCCCGAAAAGGAAAAGCCTGCCGAAAAAGAAGTAAAAAAGGCGAAGAGCACTAAAGAAACTACTGCTAAAAAAGCAAAGACGACTACTGCCAAAAAAACTAAAGCTGAAGCAGATAAAACCACAGAAGCAGAAGAAGTTAAAGAAGCTGCAGAAGCTGTAACTCCGGAAGTAACCGGTAGCACTCCTGAAGTAAGCACGGCAACGGTTGAAGAAAAAGCAGCTGAAATCGCTGAATCTGCTGAACCAAGTACTGAACAGCCTGCTGCTGAGGAAGTAGTTGCAGAAGAGCCGGAAGAGAAACCCAAAGAAGGTGAACTGAAGATTTTGGGTAAGATCGACCTTTCGAGCATGAACCTTAAGACGAAGCCCGAAAGAAAAACTAGGGCTCAAAAGCGTCAGGAGGAAGAGCAGAAGAAAAAAGAACAGGAAGAAGAAAAAGCCCGTAAGCTGAGCGAAAAGAAAAAGAAAGAAGCTGAAAAAGCCGCAAAAGCAAAGGCGACAAAAGAAGCAGCAGCGGACAAAAAGAAGAAAGCTAAGGAAGAAAAAGCAGCGGAAGCTCCCACAGAGCCCGAACGCCCCGATAATTTCCTTCCCACTACCGTTGTAAAGCTTAAAGGACCAAAAATTCTAGATAAGATAGAGCTGCCTCAAGAGCGTCCAAGCAGGTCAAGGCCCGTTGCTTCTTCTTCGGAAGATAAAGCAGGCACTACCCAAAAGAAACGTAAGCGCAGACGCATTAAGAAGGAAGCACCCGATAAGCAAGCTGCAAAACCGGGTACAACACAACAGCAGCGCCCTGCACAAAAAGAACAAAGGCGAGGCAGACCGGCACGAAGAGAAGAAAAACCGGAACTGACAGAAGAAGAAATCCAACGTCAAATCAGAGAAACACTGGCAAGATTATCCCCGGCGGGTAAATCGAAGGCTTCAAGGCACAGAAGACAAAAGCGTGACGCAATTTCGACCCAGCAAGCCGAAGAAATGGCCAAACTCGAACAAGAAAAGTCAATCCTTAAAGTTACAGAGTTTGTAACTGCTAATGAATTGGCTACTATGATGGACCTTCCCGTAACGAAAGTAATTGCTACATGCATGAGCTTGGGCATGGTCGTATCTATCAACCAAAGGTTGGATGCCGAAACACTTACATTGGTTGCCGATGAGTTTGGTTTTGAAGTGGAGTTTGTGTCACACGACCTGCAAGACTCCTTAGTTGCCGAAACTGAAGAGCCGGACAATCCGGAAGACTTAATCGATCGTGCACCTATAGTAACGGTGATGGGACACGTGGACCACGGTAAAACAGCATTGCTCGACTATATACGTAATGCGAATGTAGCCAAAGGAGAAGCCGGAGGTATTACACAGCATATCGGTGCATATGAAGTGAAAACTGAAAGTGGTAAGAAAATAACATTCTTGGACACACCCGGACACGAAGCATTTACTGCTATGCGTGCCAGAGGTGCCAAAATTACAGACGTGGCAATTATTGTAATTGCTGCTGACGATTCGGTGATGCCTCAAACGAAAGAAGCCATCAACCACGCCAAAGCAGCCGGTGTACCCATAGTGTTTGCATTTAATAAGATTGACAAGCCTACAGCTAATCCTGAGAAAATCAGAGAACAGCTGTCACAATTGAATATATTGGTAGAAGATTGGGGTGGAAGTTATCAAAGCCAGGAAATTTCTGCGAAATTTGGTAATGGAGTTTCCGATTTGTTGGAAAAAGTATTGCTTGAAGCCGAAATCCTTGAACTGAAAGGAAATCCCAAGAAGTTTGCCCGTGGTACGGTAGTTGAATCTTCACTGGATAAAGGACGTGGCTATGTAGCAAAGATACTTGTTGAAGACGGCTCACTGCATACCGGAGATTTGGTGTTGGCAGGAACAGTGTTCGGCAAGGTGAAAGCCATGTTCAATGAACGAAATAAACAGATCGAAAAAGCTGGTCCGAGCACCCCTACCCTTATGCTTGGGTTGAATGGTGCACCGCAAGCCGGAGATACATTTATTGTCATGCAAGACGAGCGTGAGATGAAAAACGTGGCAGCAAAACGCTTGCAACTCATACGTGAGCAAGGATTGCGTACACAAAAGCATATTACGCTGGATGAAATCGGACGTCGTATTGCCATTGGCGACTTTAAAGAGCTGAACCTGATTGTAAAAGGTGATGTGGACGGCTCTATCGAAGCACTCTCCGACTCCCTTCTAAAGCTGTCAACAGAGGAAGTGCAAGTGAATGTGATTCACCAATCTGTTGGTGCCATTACCGAATCCGACATCATGCTTGCTTCCGCTTCAAATGCCATTGTAATCGGTTTCCAAGTGCGACCTACCTTGGGTGCACGCCGATTAGCAGAAGTAGAAGAAATCGATATACGACTGTATTCCATTATCTACCAAGCAATAGAAGAAATTAAATCAGCTATTGAAGGTATGCATGCCCCTGAAATTGAAGAAGTTATTACGTGTAACCTCGAAATACGTGAAGTATTTAGAATTTCAAAAGTAGGGTCCATAGCCGGATGTATGGTATTGGATGGAAAAATTACAAGGAATTCGAAAATCCGCCTTATCCGTGACGGAATTGTGATATATACCGGATTATTGGGCTCACTAAAACGCTTCAAAGATGATGTGCGAGAAGTAAGTGCCGGCTATGAGTGCGGATTGAATATTGACGGATTTAATGATATTAAAGTAGGTGATATCATCGAAGGATATGCTGAAAAAGAAATAGCACGCAAGCTATAAAACTAAAAACATATATTTATCCTGCTTAATTCATGAATTTAATTTTGAGAAATTTTAAGGCGTGAGCTGTGAAGCTGTAGCCAACTACTGCGAACAACTCATAATGTAAAAATTGCCAAAATTAAATCAAAATTCATTTTGTAATCAACACTTTATAAAATCACTAGTAAAACCTCCTAAAGCTTTGCTCATGAGCTTATTACAATAAAGTTAGATTGTTAAGCTTATGAATTGGTGAATTATGCAGGCTAGCTTATCGTATGAGCGTAATGCTTCCTTGAAGTCGTTGTTGAACCAAGCGGTCAAAAGCCCTGAAATATACTTCACAAATATAAAAATACGTTCCAACCGCACAATCTTGCCCATTACGCTGGTTTTTGCCATCCCACTCCACCGCAGGATTTGTTGTTTCAAATACAATATTTCCCCATCGATTCATGATAATCATTGTAAGGCTTTCGATATTGGCATTTGGATTTATTTGTGGATAATCAAAAGGCACGAAAAGATCGTTTATTTGATCCGCATTAGGCGTAAACACATTCGGGAAAGATATGATAGGGCATACATCATAATCCACACAATAAATATTTGAAGGCTCGGAAATATTACCGGTGCTATCTACTGCCTGCACATAATAACAACCCGTCACATTATCCAAAGGACCATGGAGAAAACTTCTATCATAGCCATCCATGGTGGCAACAAGCTGATAATCATTCTCGATGGAAGGGGTATAAAAAATTTGAAACTTACTTACATCATAGCTGCAGCTGTCATAAATCTGCTCTAAAATAACCGTATTCTCAATGGTTTCACAATTTGTGTCGACAACAATTAGCGGTGGACAAGGTGGCACATTATCTATAGGAACAGCAGTTAATAATTGTGAGTAATTAATAATCGGATGAACAAAATCGGAGCCAAGGCTGCCGATAGTACGCACATAATAGGTGTAATCACGTTCATTTTCAAGAAATTCATCCAAATACATGCCATCAAAACTGACTCCAATTTTTTCAAATAATCCACTTGTTTCATTAAGGCGAAAGACTTCGGTACTGTCATTTTGCCAAGAAACTTGCGCCTCCCAACTGAGCAGTAATGCACGATCCGTTGGACTAATTTGTAAAAAAACGGAAGAAGCTGTTTTACTATAGCCTACTTCCATAGCACCGCTTTTCAACAAAACCGAATAATATACGGCTTCCTGCAACTCATTTAGGTTTATGGCATTATCCATAAAGAGCGTATCCTCCAATCCGCTGCCTTGATAGACTGAAACCT
>CAZDWA010000024.1:0-16536 GCA_964509065.1 uncultured Lentimicrobiaceae bacterium | reverse complement strand
GCTGTTGTAGATTCCTGAAGAGTTCATAGGTATATGGACCCGGATATTGTATTGTATCCAGCTCGGTAGGTTTTGCCCAAGCAACAAAGACTTTTCCTCCTTCCAAATTCGTGCTATCGTTACTTATATGGGTAATAATGGGTAAATCTCTTCGCAAAGAAGCACATGCTTCGTTTGACACCATGCTTTCTGCATTATTGGCAAAATATGCTGTCACAAAATAACTATAGTTCACACCCGGAACCAGTCCTATCCCCTCGTTATCATCCCTAAAAGAAAGGCTTTCTATATCGTCAATTACGGCAATGCGGCTGTAACCGTATTCCGCAGGAATTCCGGTTTGACATGAGTCGGGAACAAAGCCGCTGCTATCCGCCGCTCGATATATATAAAACCCTGAAGCATTCGGACAATCGTAAGGCAGCCATTGAAGGTCAATTCCAATGCCCAAAGGCGATGCCTGCAGCTGCTCCACAGGCGGTGGCACCAGCTTAATTTTTGTTGTATGTAAGGCGGTCAAACTAATTTCATGATGCACATCTCGTGCTTTAAATAACACCTTATAATCGTCCGGTCGAATATGTTCACAAAGGCTGGACCAATGAAAACTTGCATGGGCTGTAGGCGTTCCCGAAGCAGGATTTGGATTCATCTCAGCCGGCTGAATTTCCATTTCAAAAGGACCTCCACTCGCGGTGAGCATCACGGCATTACCATCAGGGTCCGTTGCAGAAACATCAAATTGCAAGGGTGTTCTGCCGGCAATGCTACAAACTCTATCCGGCGCTTCTATAATTGGTGGCTCATTATCACAAGCTCCGATTAAAATCTGCATATCGCGCATCACCGAACCTATTTTAATGCCATTTCTCCATTCTTCGACAACGAAAGCTACATTATATTCTCCTTGTAATACAGGGTTTTCCCAAATTAAGTCGCCGCTTTGAGGATCAAGTTTGAACTCACTACTCGCCATTGGAAAAGTGTAGCCGGGAATTTCCAATCCATCGGCTCCACGACAGTTAACTAAGTGAAAACTAAGGCTGTCCCCATCCGCATCAAATGCCGAAGGATTGTGAACAAATAATTTCCCTACACATCCTTGGTCAATAGGTGGATTTAATAATTGTACTGAATTATTTGGTCCCAAATATGGGTTGATTACCAATAAACTTTCTACATACATGGGTACATTCACCGAATTGGGAATATTTACCACTCCAAAGTTTCTATTTGGATCTTCAACGGAAATAAGATAAGTCCCTACAGCTGAAAAGGTATGATTCATCTGATATATGTTCAGGGTATAATTATCAGGCAAATCTTGAAACACAATACGCGGTATTTCACTTTCGGTATTGTCACCCCATTTAATTGGCAAACTGGTTCGGGTATCGTCAGCAGGGCTGGGTGTATACGTGTACATTATAAGCGTAATCTCATAGGTAAGTCCACCCAAATGCTTATACACTATTTCAGCAGCTCGCTGGTGAGTAGCAAACAATTTGGAACTAAAAATCAATAAAACACATAATATATTTACAAACCGCTTCATTACATCCAATCATATGCGTTTCTATTGCAAAGATAGCTTTACGTATCGAAATCTTCGGCAATATTGAATGTTTTTTACTTATTTCAACAAACTCCGATTGAAAAACACTCATATTCAACACTTAAGTAATTAGCTGCCACTATTTAAATTATCCATGAATGTTCTAAGCTGCTAAAATCTATTTCAAACAAATACTTATTAGCAATTGTAGCTTTTAATTATGGGCTGCACGCTATTTAAAATCATTCTATTTAAAGATTAATTTCTTCAATAGGATAATTTTTACGAAAAATCAGCCTAAATTCGATTTTTACGCTGTATTACACTGTTAATCTACATTATAAGCTGTTTTTTATGATTTTATTCATTAGTATTTATTTAGACTAACTATAAATTATGCTATTAATAAAGATTTTTTTCTTTAATAGAATTATTGTTCATATTTTTGCTTCGTAATTAGATAAGAATCACAATGAGTGCAACAGTTTTTCATAGTTCAAAGCAAGTGATGGCCGTTCCGGAGCCTACTGTAAGGCGTTTGCCCACTTATTTGAATGTGATAAAAAACTTGCAGCAATCGAATGAAAAGCATGTATCTGCTCCTACCCTTGCGCGCATGCTTCGATTAGACCCCACTCAGGTAACCAAAGATTTATCATATACCGGTGTAATGGGCAAGACACGTGTCGGTTATGTCATTTCCGAGCTGGTAGATTCATTGGAAGATTTTTTAGGTTTCAACCGTAAGCACGAAGCATTTTTGGTGGGAGCCGGCTTTTTGGGCAGCGCCCTTATTCAATATCAGGGATTCAGAGAATCGGGAATGCGTATTGTTGCAGCATTTGATATCGACAAAGCTAAAGTCGGACAAGAAATCTCCGGCGTTCCGGTATTTGACCTTGAGAAGTTCAGAGATTTAGCTGACAGACTGCATATTTCGATAGGCATTATCACTACACCACCGGCAGAAGCTCAAAATATTGCCGATTTGATGATAGGCTGGGGAATTAAAGCCATTTGGAACTTCGCACCGGTTGCATTAAAAGTTCCGGAGCATATTATTTTGCAAGACACACATATTTACGCCAACCTGGCTGTAATATTAAATAAATTAGATAAAACTGAAATTAAATAATTTAAGGCATTGCCAAAAAAGAATGTAAAATGAAGACAGAACCAAACAAAAATCTCAGACAATTTCAGCAAGTGATGGAGATTATCGAGCAAAACAATAACGATCCTGCTCGACTGATTCCAATTTTGCAACAAGTACAGGAAGAGTATCGTTATTTACCGCCACAAGTGCTTACTTATGTTGCTACGGCGCTTGACATGCCAATTGCAGAAGTATATGGCGTAGCCACATTTTATGCCCACTTCTCTTTGGAAGCCAAAGGAAAGTACATCGTAAAGGTATGTGACGGAACTGCTTGCCACGTAAAAGGATCAACACGTTTGATTGACACCTTATACAAGCAGCTAAAGTTAAACAGAAACAAGCTTACAACAGACGATATGATGTTTACTGTTGAAGCAGTAAGCTGTTTGGGAGCTTGTGGTCTTGCCCCCGTAATGGTTGTCAACGATAAAGTTTACGGTGAAGTAAGCGAAAAACGTTGCGAGGAAATTATTCAAAGCATTATAAAAGAGGAAACACTGGAACCTGCAGTTTAGGTATCCCAATTAATAAGCATAGATATATGGAAACATTGACAAAAATTGACCTGAACAAGGTAAAAGAAACATACGACAAAGCTGCATCACGAATTCATAAAAGAATCATTGTATGTGCAGGAACCGGCTGTATTGCCAATGGCGCACTATTAGTGTACGAAGCTTTAGAAAACGCCATTCGCGATGCAGGCTTAGAGCTGTTTGTTGAGCTCGAACTCGACAAGCATGATGACCATGATCACAAAAGCTATCAGATGACCGGAAGCGGTTGTCAAGGATTCTGTGCACAAGGACCTCTGGTAAATATCCTTCCCGATGAAACCATGTACGTGAAGGTAAAGCCCGAAGACGCAGCAGAAATTATTGAAACATCAATTCGTAAGGACGAAGTTATTGAGCGCCTCCTTTACATCAACCCCGTTAACGGCGAACGTAACAAAGGACAGCAAGATATTCCGTTCTACGCCCGTCAAAACCGTCTGGTATTAGGCGAATGCGGACATGTAGACCCTGAAAATATCCGTGAATATATTTCACACGGAGGTTATTTTGCCGCTGAAAAGGTTTTCACGAAGATGACCGATGTAGAGGTATGCGACACCATCCTCGAATCCGGTTTGCGTGGCCGTGGTGGCGGTGGTTTCCCCACAGCCCGTAAATGGCATTTAACACGTATCGAAGAGAGCGATCAAAAATATGTCATCTGTAATGCGGATGAGGGTGACCCCGGTGCGTTTATGGACAGAAGCCTTATGGAAGGAAACCCGCACCGTATCATCGAAGGAATGATGATTGCCGCACGTGCTATCGGAGCTGATGAAGCTTATGTATATGTACGACTTGAGTATCCCTTGGCAGTACAGCGCATGCGTAAAGCTATTGAAGATGCTACAGAAGCAGGTATACTTGGCGAAAACATTTTTGGAACTGAACACAATATGTTTGTACATATTATGGAAGGTGCAGGAGCATTTGTGTGCGGTGAAGAAACAGCACTAATAGCTTCTATCGAAGGAAAACGTGGTATGCCGATGCCAAAGCCTCCATTCCCTGCTCAAAAAGGATTGTTTGGAAAGCCTACAGTAATTAATAACGTTGAAACATTAGCAGCGGTACCCTTAATTATGCGCAATGGACCGGAATGGTTTAACCAATATGGAACCGAAACTTCCAAAGGGACTAAAACATTTGCAATTACTGGACACGTTGCCAATACCGGACTTATCGAAGTACCCTTCGGAACCACCTTACGTGAGATTGTGTATAATATCGGTGGTGGAGTAATCGATGACGAAGGCAAGGTTACCGGCGAAGGATTCAAAGCTGTTCAAATTGGTGGACCTTCAGGTGGTTGTTTAACCGAAGAAGACCTCGACCTCCCATTAGACTATGATAACCTGCTTGCCAAAGGAGCTATGGTAGGTTCGGGAGGACTGGTAGTAATGAACAAACAAGCATGTATGGTTCAGATTGCCAGGTTCTTCATGAGCTTTACACAAAGCGAAAGCTGCGGTAAATGTGTACCTTGTCGCGAAGGAACAAAACAAATGCTTTCACTGCTTGACGACATTATTGATGGAACAGCCACACAGGAAACTATCGATATGCTTCAAGAAGTAGGATTGGTTGTAAAGAAAGCTTCCCTCTGCGGACTCGGAAAAACGGCACCAAGCCCCGTATTATCAACAATTGAAAAATTTAAACAAGAATATCAGCAGCACGTTCACGATAAACGATGCGCTACCAATAATTGTAACGCCTTGCGCGAGATAACCATCGATCCCGAAAAATGTATCGGATGTATGGCATGCTTCAGAAAATGTCCTGTACAAGCTATTACCGGAGAAAGAAAACAAGTGCATGTGATTGATCCGGAGATCTGTACCAAGTGCGGAATCTGCTTTGAGGTTTGTAAGTTTGATGCAGTATTGGGTTTTAACTAATTGAAAGGGTAAAATAATGGAAATAACGAAAGGAATAGTAACTATAGACGGGATTCAAGTCCCAATCGAAGACGAGCGTAACCTGCTTGAAATGATTAGAAAAGCAGACATCGAGCTTCCAACATTTTGTTATCACTCGCATCTGAGTACATATGGCGCATGCCGTTTGTGCATATGCGACATCGATGGTATGGGAATTCAAGCTACATGTGCCATTGAACCAAAAGATGGCATGGTGGTTCATACCAATACTGCCGAAGTACGTCAAATCAGAAAAATCAATCTTGAGCTGCTGCTTGCCAATCACGACATCAGCTGCCCAAGTTGTGCCCGTTCAAACAATTGTAAACTACAAGACCTTACACGTCGACTGGGAGTAACAAAAGTACGTTTTCAAAAAACCGATAAAATTGCTCCGATCGACAATCACTCTTGGAGTATCATCCATGACCCCAACAAATGCGTGCTTTGCGGTGACTGCGTAAGAGTATGTAAAGAAATGCAAAGTGTTGGAGCCATTGACTTTATAAATAGAGGTGCACATACGATTGTAGGACCTGCTTTCGGCAAAAGCCTAAATGATGTGGAATGTGTGTATTGCGGTCAGTGCGTTTCGGTTTGCCCCGTAGGTGCTTTAGTACCAAAGCCGGAAACCGAAGAAGTTTGGGCAGCAATTAACGACCCGAAAAAATATGTGGTTGCACAGCTAGCCCCGGCCGTTCGCGTAGCATTAGGAGAAGGCTTCGGCATGCCAGCAGGTACCATTAGCACCGGACAAATTGTTGCTGCACTCAAGCGCATGGGATTTGATCAGGTATATGACACCTCATTTACTGCTGACCTTACTGTAGTGGAAGAAGCAACTGAATTTATCCAACGTAAGCTTGCCGGAGAAAAACTACCTCAGTTTACTTCCTGCTGCCCAAGCTGGGTAAAGTTTGCCGAACAATATTATCCTGAACTACTCCCAAATCTGTCAACATGTAAGTCACCACAACAGATGTTTGGTAGCGTAGCACGTGATATATTACCGGATGTACTCGGAATTGATCCTGAAAACTTAGTCGTCGTATCCATCATGCCCTGTACGGCAAAGAAATTCGAAGCAAAACGCGAAGAATTTATCCATGAAGGAATTGCAGACGTAGACCATGTGCTTACAACAGAAGGACTTGGACGTATGATTCACGAAACCGGTATTCAGTTTACACAACTCAAGCCCGAATCTTTTGACCTCCCACTCGGATTCAAAACCGGTGCAGGAGTAATATTTGGAAATACAGGTGGAGTGAGCGAAGCAGTATTGCGCTTTGCCTACGAAAAGATTACCGGCGAAACATTGGTTGATACCGAACTGAAAATGACTCGCGGTTTAGACGGTATTCGTACTGTAAACATGGAACTTGGCGGAATTAAGATTAAACTGGGTATCGCTCATACCTTATCCAACGCACGTACCATGTGTGAAATGGTGGTGAATGGCGATTGCGATTATGACTTGATTGAAATCATGTCATGCCCCGGCGGTTGTATCGCTGGAGGTGGTCAGCCGGTGAGTTTCGACCCCGACTTCCGTCAAAAACGTATACAAGGGTTATACAATGCAGATAAGCAGCTTGAACTGCGTAAATCACAAGACAATCCGTATGTAAAAGAATTATATGAAACTTCATTAGGTGAGGTTGGTGGACCCAAAGCACATGAACTTCTGCATACCGATTACCGTGGTCGTGCACGTATTACTGACCAAGTCATTAATATCCGCAACACAGATCAGCCGAAGATTGAACTTTATGTGTGCGTAGGTACCAACTGTTACTTGAAAGGCTCACAAGAGTTACTGAAAAAGCTTACAGACTATGTAACCGAAAATAGACTGGAAGATATCGTTGGATTCGAAGGACAAGAGGAAATGGTAGACGTAAAAGCTACCTTCTGCTTCGAGCGATGCGAAAATGGACCGGTTTTACGTATCAACGACCACATTATGGAGCATGCTACCTTTGAGAAAGCAAAAGAATTGCTCGACAAAGAAGTACTCCGTATGGGAAGACTTTTAAATGTATAAAAATATCAGCTTAGATTTTCATCATAAGTGAGATTTTGGTTAAATTGGTTAATATGCTGTTAGTAATTACTGCTCCCCGTCTGATTACTTTATAACACTGAGAAATCAGTCGGGGACAGTTAACAGCAAAACCGCAAAAACAAGTAATATGGCAGCCACTGTATCATTAAGACCGAAGGAGAAACTCCCAATAGTATTCACTTCTAAAGCAAAATGTCGTGACTGCTACCGCTGTGTGCGCGTATGCCCGGTAAATGCCATTAAAATGCAAGATGGGCAAGCTCAGGTAATACCGGAGCTATGTATTGCATGCGGAACTTGTATTATCAACTGCCCGCAGCACGCAAAAGAATATCGAAGCGATTCGGGTAAAGTACTGCAAATGATTGAAGAAGGACACTCCCTAGCTATTAGCGTAGCTCCTTCATTTGCTGCATATTATAACGAATGGGAACAAAAACGCCTGCCATCTGCTTTACGTATGGCAGGTTTTTCATTTGTTGTGGAAACAGCTATAGGTGCATGGCAAACCGCTTCTGCAACTAAAGACCAAATCACTGCAAATCCCGATAAAAACCATATATGCACCACATGCCCCGCAGTGGTAAATTATGTATTGCACCAAAAGCCGCAGCATGCAAGCATGCTCGTGAAAGTAGCTTCTCCCATGGTAGCACATGCACGAATGATTAAAAAGAAGCTGCCAAAACATAAAGTGATATTTGTTGGTCCTTGTGTAGCAAAAAAAGACGAAGCACAATGGCCCGAAAATGAAATATGGATCGATGCAGTACTCACATTTGCCGAATTAGACGAAATATTTCAAAGCAAAAAGATCGACATCCTAAACTGTGAGGAAAGTTCATTCAGTGAAGTAGTACCCGGTGATGCACGTCTATTTCCTTTAGAAGGAGGACTACTACGTACCGCCGGCTTATCAACAGATATGCTGGACGAACAAATTATAACCGTAAGCGGCTACCGACAAGTGAAGGAAGCCCTGGACGGATTAAATGAGAAAAACCAAAGTGGTATTGTCATTGAACCAATGTTTTGCAAAAACGGCTGCATCAACGGTCCCGTTTCAAATCAACAAATATCTAGTTTCCAAGGACGTAAAGCTATATTGGATTATACACGCCTGAATAAGAACAAACAAAAAGATAGCGAAGACTTATTCAATCGCCTTGAAGCCTCATTCCCGGCAATTTCAAGAAAAGATAAGAATCAGTTTACCGAAGAACAAATTCGGGAAGTCTTGCTTATCACCGGAAAACAAGAAGCCGCCGACGAGCTTAACTGCACCGCTTGCGGCTATGCAAGTTGTAGAGACAAAGCAATTGCCGTATTGCGTGGCATGGCAGAACCCGAAATGTGTATTCCGTTTATGCGTAAACGTGCTGAACAACAGTTTGATGCAATGATTACACACGACCCGAACGGCATATTACTGCTGGACAAAGACTTGAGCATATTGCATATGAACAACTCCTTCAAAAAGATGTTCTCCTGCTCCGATGCCTTATTAGGCAAAAAAATCAGTTATCTAACCGACCCGGGAATCTTCGAGCGCCTGCAAAGCGGTAAAACAAACGTCATTAAAGAAATTAACCATTACACCAGCTACAACCTAATCTGCCATGTGGTAGCATTTAGCCTGCCGGAGGAGCAGCATTATGCAGGTGTATTTGTTGATATCACCGATACACGCCTAAGTCAAGAAAAACTTACTGCCATTAAGTCCGAAACCATACTAAAAGCACAAGAACTCATTGATCATCAAATAAGCTTGGCACAAGAAATGGCAAAATTCCTTGGCGAAAATACCGCTCGCGGAGAGGTGTTGATGAAGAATTTGATAGATACCATTAAGAAATAAGTTCGCTACGAAAGGCTAAAAAATGTATATACATACGGACGTATTTGCGGTACAATCACCTAAAAAAGCAGGCGATCCATGCGGTGACGCATATGGAATATATCGTAACGAACTTGCAACACATATCATTTTATCCGATGGGCTTGGATCGGGTATCAAAGCACATATTGCTGCCAATATGTGTGTCTCACGCATACATGGCCTTTTAAGTCAAGGGCTTTCCACCCGAGAAGCATTTAAATCCGTGGCAGCAACCATGGATAAGGTTTGGGGAACAAGTGAGCCATTTGCCGTATTTTCAATAGCACGCATTATGAATAACGGACATACCATTATTCTAAGCTATGAAATGCCCCCTTCTTTTTTAATCACCAAAAGTTATGCCCAAATCTTAAAAACAAGAACATATGTACAAGGCAAAGCCATCATTCACGAAGCTGATTGTAAAATAGGACTTCAAGAAGGGCTTATGCTTGTTTCAGACGGAATCAGCCAAGCCGGTATAGGTAAGTACTTTAACTACGGATGGGAAGCAGAAGGAATACGTAAATTCTTGCAAACAAGAATGCCCGTGGAGCGTATAAACGGCTTGGAACTCGCAACTGATGTACATGACCAAGCACGCGAATATTGGCCCATGGGTAAAGGAGACGACTGTTCGGTCATATGTGCCACAACACGAAAAGGTATCATTGTGAACCTAATGAGTGGTCCTCCAAGCCATAAAAACATGGATGAAGATTGGGTAAATGACTTTATGCAATCCGAAGGAATCCATATCAGCTGTGGCGGATCGACTTCAAAAATAGCAGCACGTGTATTGGGAACAAGCATGGATATAGAGCAATCCGTAAGCAGCATCACCCCTCCCTCCTATACCATTGATGGCTTTGAATTGGCAACAGAAGGAGTCATCACGTTGAATCAGGTATACCACCTCTTGGACGAAGACCTGGAAAAGTACCCAAAAGATTCGCCTGCTTATGAATTGGCTTTTTTCCTTAAAATGGCTGATAAAATCAATTTCTGGATTGGATTGGCAGAAAATCCGGATGAAGGAAATATTGAGTTTCGACAGCAAGGGCTCCTTCCACGAAAAAAAATTATCCCGAAAATTATTGAAAAACTTCGGCAGCAACAGAAATTAGTGATTTCAAAAGAAAGCTGATACTGTCAAAGCACCCGAAACTCTTAAGCCATCTGCCAAAGCCACTAAAGCTTAGCTGAGTTTCAGTTCACCGGAATTTATGGCTTTCAATATTCCTTTATTAATACGGCGTGCAATCATCGGACCTTCATAAATAAATCCGGTATAGACTTGAATAAGGTCAGCGCCTGCCTTCAATTGTTCAATGGCGTCTTCCACACTAAAAATACCCCCAACCCCAATAATTGGAAATGATTTTTCCGACTTTTCGGCTAAATATCGTATCACTTCAACAGCTCGCTTTTTGATGGGCTGTCCGGATAAGCCACCATTTCCAATCTGCTCCGCAGCTTCCTTTTCTGCTTCAAGTGTATGACGGGTAATCGTGGTATTTACTGCTACAACACCATCTATCTTCGTTTGCTTCACTATATCAATAACCTCATCCAGCTGCATTTCATTCAAATCGGGAGATACCTTTAAAAGTATCGGTTTGGGATTGACTTGCTTGTGGTTAAATTCTTGCAAACGCATTAATATCTCCGTCAGCATCTCTTGGTCTTGCAACTCACGTAAGTCGGATATATTTGGGCAGCTGACATTTACGACAAAATAATCTGCCACCTCAAACAAAGCCCGGAAATTAATCCAATAATCTTCTACGGCAGTCTCATTTGGGGTGAGCGTATTTTTTCCAATATTTACACCAATAACTGCTTTTGTCTTACGCTTTTTTAAATTTGACAAGGCAGCCTCAAAGCCGTTGTTATTGAAGCCCATGCGGTTTATTAGCCCTTTGTCTTTTGGCAAGCGAAACAAACGTGGCTTGGGGTTACCAGGCTGTCCTTTTGGCGTGACAGTGCCAATTTCAATATGCCCGAAGCCAAAAGCCGCAAGCTGATTAAAAACTTCTGCATTCTTATCAAATCCGGCAGCAATTCCAATACGATTTTTAAAATGCAAGCCAAAAACTTCCTTTTCCAAACGAGCATCTTTAACTTGGGTACAATAAGAAACCAAGGCTTGAAAACCGGGGATTGCAAATCCAAATTTCAGCAGCGACACCACCATATGATGTGCCTTTTCCGGATTTATCCGAAAAAAAACAGGTCTAATCAGCCATTTATACAGCATAATTCACAAATAAATAAGTTTCTCGCCAAAATTACGAAACTTATTCGGCAGCCTCTTCTTTAGTTTCTTCAGCAGCTGCTTCCTCAGAAGTATCTTCCGTAAAATCCAGCAGTTGTTTCTCCATCAACAAGGAGTACCAACCAAATATTTTCTTCATATCCGACGGATACACGGCTTCTTCGGTATAGTCGGGCACAGCAACTTCAAATTTGGCTTTTAAATCTTCAGACGAGATTTTCTTAGGATCAAAATCCAAAGAATCACCAAAAGCTTGATTGATACTTTTAAAAATTTCTTTTAAAGGGCGGTCTTCTGTTTGGGTATATATACTTATCTCCTCAAGAATACTCATGCCTTGGTGTGCAAAAGCAGCAAAGCGCTTTCCGTCAACCAAAGATTCTACCACCACATTGTTTTTTCCTTGTCCCGAAATTTGAAAAAGGCCCGGCTTGCCGGAAATAGTAACGATTTTACTTAAATCCATGTTTTGAAAATTTTGGCAAAAATAATATTTGTATGCGCCTTGTGCAAGCTTTTACACCTGCTTAATTCATGAATTTAATTTTGAGAAATTTTCAGGCGTGAGCTGTGAAGCTGTAGCCAACTACTGCGAACAGCTCATAACGTAAAAATCGCCAAAATTAAATCAAAGTTCATTATATAATAAACACTTTATAAAATAACTAGTAAAATCTCCTAAAGCAATGATCAGTAGCTTATTACTATTAAATTAGATTGACAAGCTTATGAATTGGTGAATTATGCAGGTACAAGCTTCAAAAATAAAAATCTCAACTATATATATAATGGTGTGAAGTATTATTTCAGAGATATTCATTAAAATACTGTCGTTTTGTCACATTCTTATGTCAGATTTCATTCTTTATTAAATCACAACATAACCATTTGTAAATCAATCTTTTATGCCATTTAAACACAATAAACTGCATCAAACTCCTCAAAACAAAACCTAAAATATCCCATCAAAAGCACTTGGCACAATCATTGTCGGATATATAGAAAATTAGAAAAATTAACTTATTCAAATATTTAGGAGGAAATCAATAATGGGTAAAATCATTGGAATTGACCTAGGAACAACAAATTCATGTGTTGCCGTTATGGAGGGCAACGAGCCTGTTGTTATTCCAAACAGCGAAGGACGCAGAACAACTCCTTCAATTGTTGCATTCACCGAAAACGGAGAGCGTAAAGTAGGTGATCCAGCAAAGCGACAGGCTATTACAAACCCGGAAAAGACCGTCTTTTCCATCAAACGATTTATGGGAGAAACCTTTGACCGAGTTTCAAAAGAAGGCGGCAGAGTACCTTATAAAGTGGTAAAAGGAGAAAATAACACGCCCAGAGTACAAATAGACGACAGAAAATATACACCCCAAGAATTATCAGCCATGGTGCTTCAGAAAATGAAGAAAACTGCTGAAGATTATCTTGGACAGACTGTTACTGAAGCTGTTATTACTGTCCCTGCCTACTTTAGCGATTCACAACGTCAAGCTACCAAAGAAGCCGGTGAAATTGCAGGACTTACCGTTAAACGAATCATCAACGAACCCACAGCAGCCGCATTATCTTACGGCCTCGACAAGAAAGTAAATGATGTAAAAGTTGCTGTTTTCGACCTTGGCGGCGGTACATTCGATATTTCAATACTCGAATTGGGTGATGGAGTGTTTGAAGTAAAATCCACCAATGGAAACACACACCTTGGCGGTGACGACTTTGACCATAATATCATCGATTGGTTGGCAGAAGAATTTAAAAATGACGAAGGAATTGACCTAAGAAAAGACCCGATGGCATTGCAGCGCTTGAAAGAAGCAGCTGAAAAAGCAAAAATCGAGTTGTCAAGCTCCACCGAAACAGAAATTAACCTGCCTTATATCATGCCTGTAGACGGCATACCGAAACACTTGGTACGCAAACTTTCACGCGCCAAATTTGAGCAGCTGAACGACAAACTCATCCAAGCTACGCTTGAGCCATGTCGTCAAGCACTGAAAGATGCAAACCTGAATGCATCCGATATTGATGAAGTGATTCTGGTAGGCGGTTCAACACGTATCCCTGCTATCCAACAAGTTGTAAAAGACTTTTTCGGAAAAGAACCTTCAAAAGGCGTAAATCCCGACGAGGTTGTAAGTATTGGAGCAGCAATCCAAGGCGGTGTACTCACCGGAGAAGTAAAAGACGTGCTTCTGCTGGATGTGACCCCTCTTTCATTAGGTATTGAAACCCTTGGCGGTGTGATGACTCGTTTGATTGAATCAAATACTACGATTCCCACACGCAAATCGGAGACTTTTTCAACTGCTTCCGATAATCAGCCTTCGGTAGAAATACACGTATTACAAGGTGAGCGCCCGATGGCAAACCAAAATAAGAGCATCGGCCGATTCCATCTCGACGGCATTCCACCGGCGCCACGCGGTATACCGCAGATTGAAGTAACATTTGACATCGACTCGAATGGTATATTAAATGTGGCTGCAAAAGATAAAGCCACCGGTAAGTCACAAAGCATACGTATTGAGGCTTCTTCAGGACTTAGCGATGCAGATATCCAACGCATGAAAGATGAAGCAGCTGCAAATGCCGAAGCAGATAGCAAAGAGCGTGAACGTGCCGATAAGCTGAATGCAGCAGACGGACTGGTTTTCCAAACAGAAAAGCAACTCAAAGAATACGGTGACAAACTGCCTGCCGATAAGAAATCGGAAATTGAAGCCGCACTTGAAGAGCTGAAAACTGCACATAAAAACCAGGATTTAGATGCTATCGACAGCAGCATGACCAAGCTGAACGGCATATGGCAATCTGCAAGTGAAGAAATGTACAAAAATACACAAGCAGATCCACAAGCCGGAGCTGAACAACAAGCTCATCCCGGTCAACAAGGCGGAGATGATGAAGTAACTGATGTAGACTTTGAAGAAGTAGACGATAAAAGCTAATCATTGAAATATTTATAATTTCAGAGAGAGCTGCTTCACTTGAGGCAGCTCTTTTTTATGAAAATGCTGCAAATAATGCCGATTTTAAACATTTATTTTAGAATTTATGTTGGTGGTAATGATATTTTTACGATTTTTGCAGCCTTAATTTTAATTCTAATCATTTAATATTTTTTTATTATGCCAGCAAAAATGAGATTACAGCGTCGTGGTAAAAAAGGACAACCTTTTTATCATATTGTAATTGCGGATGGTCGTGCACCTCGAGATGGTAGGTTTATTGAAAAAATTGGCACTTATAATCCGATGACTGACCCGGCTACTATCGAATTAAATTTCGATAAAGCTTTACAATGGTTAAACAATGGCGCACAGCCCACTGATACGGTACGCGCTATCCTTTCTTACAAAGGAGTTTTATTAAAATCACACTTACTTAAAGGTGTTACAAAAGGAGCGCTTACCATCGAACAGGCAGAAGCGAAGTTCCAAACATGGTTGAGCGAAAAAGAAGCAAAGATTGAAGCCAAGAAGAAGGGTCTTGTTGAAAAAGATCGGAATGAACGTAAGAAGAGAATTGAAGCTGAAGTCAAAGCTAAAGAATTAAAAGAAGCAGAAGTAGCCAAAAAACGTGCTGCTGAACTTCAAGCCGAAATCGACGAAGCAAAAGCTAAAGCTGAAGAAGCTGCAGCAGCAAAAGCCGAAGAAAGCACAGAAGAAACTGAAAGCGATGAAGGTGCCGAAGCAGGTACTGAAGAAGCATAAACATTTGTTATTTACGTATAAAAGCCGACAGTCAACTGCCGGCTTTTATTTTTTAATACCCATAAATCAATGAAAAAAGAAGATTGCTTTTTGTTTGGCAGAATCATTCGTACACACGGGCTTGATGGCGGGCTCAGCATTCATATCGATGCCGATGAACCACTCAATTATGCCGAGCTGCCCATGTTCTTCCTTGAAATACATAAACAACTGATTCCTTTTTTCATACAATCGATTAAAATACAAAAGGATAAAGCAACTATTAAGCTCGAAGATGTGCATGATATCGAAGCTGCAAGTGCGCTTACGGGTAAAGATATTTTTCTGCCATTAGAGTTGCTTCCCGAATTGACAGGAAACAAATTTTATTATCACGAAATAATTAACTTCACCATTATTGATGAAGAATTTGGCACCATAGGCGAGTTGGCAAATGTGTTGGAATACCCAAATCAAACACTCATGCAGATATTTCACGATTCAAAAGAAGTGTTGATTCCAATTATTGATGAACTGATTATCAAGGTAGACCGCCAAAACAAACAAATTATTGTTCGCGCACCCGAAGGATTAATAGATCTTTATTTGCAATAAGTCATCACAATGGAACAGCCGTTTCATTTTCGTAAATTCAGTATGCTTCATGCACGCTCCACGATGAAGATAGGAACAGATGCCGTGTTGCTTGCAAGCTGGGAAAATGGACTAAATTCGAATAGCATACTCGAAATAGGGACCGGCAGCGGCATCATTGCATTGCTACTTGCACAACGGTTTCCAATGGCGGAGATAATTGCAGTAGATATTGATGCCGAATCAGTTGATGAAGCAGCGGAAAATTTCAGACGTTCAGCTTGGAGCAATCGCTTGCAAGCAATACATGCCGATATCAGACATTTTTCTAAGTTGGAATCAAAAAAATATGAGCTGATAATCAGTAATCCACCTTTCTTTTCAGCCGCCTTCAAATCAGAAAAGGAAAAGCGTAATTTAGCCCGACATACAGAGCAGTTGTCATTTGACGAATTGGCTGAAGCCGTTGCCAAAAATCTAGCCCCATCCGGAAGTTTTGTACTTGTGCTGCCCGCCGATCAATTTGAAAGCTGGGACAAAGCCGCTGCAAAGCAAAAGCTACGGCTGAATAAAATTGAACACATCATCCCCGTTGAAGGCATGCCGCCAAATAGAATAAATATGTGTTACAGCTTTAATTCCCACACGCCCATAAAGCAAGAACAGTTTACAATCCGAAAAGCAGACAATCAATTCACAAATCAATATTTTAATCGCATAAAAGAATATTATCTTGGTATAATCTGATTGAAAATTGTAATTTTAAAGGCTTAGTACATGACAAAAATTATAACGCATTGACAATCAGGGTAATATGTTAATA
>CAZDWA010000023.1:0-26878 GCA_964509065.1 uncultured Lentimicrobiaceae bacterium | reverse complement strand
GAAAATGGGATGATTAGAAAGAAAATTGTAGGTTTGTGAATTAAACAGGCTAAATATAATTTTTGTGAAATCGATTTGCATATTCTGCGGCTCCAGCATGGGTGTTTCTCCCATTTATAGAGAAGCTGCTTATAAATTAGGAAAACTTATTGCCAAGCGCCCTTCTACACTGGTGTATGGGGGTGCTAATGTAGGTTTGATGAAAGTCATTGCCGAAAGTGCGTTAGAAGCAGGCGGCAAGGTGGTTGGCATCATGCCGCATGACCTGATACGAAAAGAGGTGGCTCATAACGGTTTAGATCAGATGCATCATGTAGACAGCATGGCAGAGCGAAAAGAAATGATGGCTGAAATTTCGGATGGATTTATTGCACTTCCCGGAGGTTTTGGGACATTGGATGAAATTTCGGAAATTCTTACCCTAAACCAGCTTCGAATTATTGAAAAGCCTTTGGGTTTGCTTAATTTAAACGGGTATTTTACACATTTACTTCAATGGTTAGACCATGGGGTGGCAGAAGGTTTTATACGTGCCGAGCACCGCAAAGGTATTTTTGTGCACGAAGATGCAGAAATACTGCTTGAATTAATGCAGTCATACAAGCCGGTTGCCACAGAAAAATGGATTGCAGATATTAAAAACGAAAGCAAGCAATAAAGATGATAGTTGTTGGAATTACAGGCACATTGGGCGCCGGGAAAGGCACAATAGTAGATTATCTGATTGAAAATAAACAGTTTCTGCATTTTTCTGTACGTGATTTTCTAATCACAGAAATAAAAAAGAGAAAATTAGAAATAAACCGTGACAGCATGACTTCGGTAGCAAATGAGTTACGGGCACAGCGCGGACCCGATTATATCATCAAACGGTTGTATCGCAAGGCAAAAGCCAAAGGCACTAATTGTGTGATAGAAAGCATTCGTAATTTATCGGAAATTGCCGCACTTCGCAAAAAAGGCGATTTTGTACTGCTTGCCGTAGATGCCGCAGCCGAAATCAGGTATGCGCGCATTCAACAACGCAAATCGGAAACCGACAATACCAGTTATGAGACTTTTCTTGCCAATGAAGCAAGGGAAATGCATACCAACGACCCAAATCATCAAAACCTTGCCGCTTGTATTCGTGAGGCAGATTTTAAATTGTCAAACGATGGCAGCATAGAAGATTTACATCATCAAATTGAACATATCATTTCTCAAATACTTATACATCATGAGTGAAGCAACAAAAAAGGAAAACCGACGCCCCAGCTGGGATGAATATTTTTTACAACTTGCCGACAGTGTTGCCAGCAGGGCCACTTGTGACCGTGGTCGCAGCGGCTGTGTCATTGTCAAAGACCGCCAGATTTTGGTTAGCGGTTATGTAGGCTCTCCTCGTGGGCTTCCTCATTGTGATGATGTAGGCCATCTGATGAAAAAGGTGGTTCATGAAGATGGCTCGGTTACCCAGCACTGCATGCGCACCGTCCATGCCGAACAAAATGCGATTACACAAGCGGCACGACGCGGCATTGCCCTCGATGGGGGAACACTTTATTGCAGGATGACACCCTGCCGTACCTGCGCCATGCTGATTATAAATTGCGGCATCGAAAGGGTGGTTTGTGAGCGTAAATACCATGCCGGAGCAGAATCAGAAGCAATGTTTAAAGAAGCAGGCGTGCAGCTCGAATTTATGGAAGACAGCATACAAGAGTATGATAAGCAGTAGAAAAAACTGAATTTTTCATACAGCATATCCTAAAAAAAAAGACTGCCTCAATAATAAAGGCAGTCTTTTTTATTTACTTCTAAAACCTAATAACACAATTATAATAAGCTTATTACGATAACGTTAGATTGATAATCTTATGAATTGGTGAATTATGCAGGTTAGAAATTCTTCTTAGTAACGGTAATGATCCGGTTTATATGGACCTTCAACCGGTACACCAATATATTCAGCCTGCTCGGGGCTCAGCTTGGTCAATTTCACACCAATTTGTTCCAGATGCAGACGTGCAACCTCTTCGTCCAAATATTTTGGCAAACGATATACATCAATGGGATAATTTCCTCTGTTCTTCCATAAGTCAATCTGCGCCAACACCTGATTTGTAAAGGAGTTACTCATTACAAAACTGGGATGTCCAGTGGCACAACCTAGATTAACAAGTCTTCCTTCGGCTAATAAGAATATCGAGTTTCCTTCGGCAAAAGTAAACTTATCTACTTGTGGTTTAATGTTGAGGCGTGTCACTTCGGGATTATTTTCCAAGCGACTCACTTGTATCTCATTATCGAAATGACCAATATTACAGACGATGCTCTGATCTTTCATTTGACGCATATGTTCAAAAGTAATCACATCTTTATTTCCTGTTGCGGTCACATAAATATTACCAATTTTAAGTGCTTCTTCAATGGTTGTAACCTCAAAACCTTCCATGGCAGCTTGTAACGCACATATTGGATCAATTTCTGTCACCAATACTCTGGCACCGTATGAACGCAAGGACATGGCCGAGCCTTTACCTACGTCGCCATATCCAAGTACTACACATACTTTTCCGGCAAGCATTACGTCTGTCGCACGCTTAATACCATCAGCCAACGATTCACGACATCCGTACAAGTTGTCAAACTTGGACTTGGTAACCGAGTCATTTACGTTAATGGCAGGTACAAGGAGTGAACCTTCTTCTTTCATACGATAAAGTCTGTTAACACCGGTAGTGGTTTCTTCCGAAACGCCCGCCCAGCTTTCAACAGTTTGATGCCAGTGCCTGTTATTTTCGCGATAAGTATCGGCAAGCACTTTATACAATGCGGCTTCCTCATCATTTTCGGGTTTCTTGTTGAGCAATTCAGGGTTTCGCTCAATCTCGTAGCCGAGGTGAATCATGAGGGTAGCATCGCCACCGTCATCTACAATAAGGTGTGGACCTTGTCCATCTTCAAAAGTCAATGCTTGTTTGGTGCTCCACCAATATTCCTCTAATGTTTCGCCTTTCCATGCAAAGACCGGAACACCCGATTCGGCAATTGCTGCAGCAGCATGGTCTTGGGTTGAGAAAATATTACAGCTTGCCCAACGTACATCGGCACCAAGCTCCACCAAGGTTTCTATAAGCACTGCAGTTTGAATGGTCATATGCAATGAACCGGAAACACGTGCACCTTTTAACGGCTTTTCTTTTCCGAACTTTTCACGCAAGGACATCAATCCCGGCATTTCTTTCTCTGCAATTTCTATTTCTTTTCTACCCCATCCGGCAAGCTTAATATCTGCAATCTTATAACGGACAGGAGTTTGAGTAAGTGTTTCTGACATTTTAATCTTAACTAAAAATTTTGGCAAAATTAGACAAAATTTCAAGATGAAAACCACAAAAGCCGTACATAAGGCATTAAGCCTGCATTGTTTGAACTTTTTAAGCTTATTTAGGGTATTGAAGCGCCCAAAATCAATATTTTTGCAGCTAATTTATAGCATAAATCATGAAATACTATACAAATAAGACCATTAAAGGTGATTTTGAATCTGTTATTCAAAAAGTCACTGAAGAGTTAAAAGGTATTGGTTTTGGCGTACTCACTTCAATTAATGTACAAGCTACGCTGAAAGAAAAAATCAATGACGATTTTAAACCTTATGTCATCCTAGGTGCGTGTAATCCCCATTTTGCAAGTCGCGCATTGCGTCTTGAGGAACCCATAGGTGCCATCCTTCCCTGTAATGTGGTGGTAATTGATCAAGGCGAAGGAAATATCGAAGTGCTTGCCATGGACCCCATGGGAATTATGGAATCTCTCAACAATCCCGAGCTCTCAAAACTTGCCTCCGAAGTGAGCGAGAAAATGAGTCAAATGATTCAAGGATTATAATTCATTATACAAGTAAAAGTCGCATTCTGAAAAGCAAACACTAGAGGGTGCTAGTTCGATATAAATATAAAACCGCTTTTTTACTCCTTGCGTTAAGTTTCGTATTGATTTTGCCTTCTTGCAAGAATATTTTCAAGAAAAGCAAGGCAGAAATACCCATCGAAGAATTAAACATACTTGCGCCGGAGTTATTATATAAGGACTTAGGCAAATCCATACGCGATAAAAAAGCACGTGAAATTGAACGTACATTTCAACGCTTGGAACGGTCAGCCGGGTTTAATGGCCTAGTACTTTATGCCGAGCAGGGACAGCTGATATACGAAAATGCTTTTGGCTATGAAGATCCGCGTACACGCAGGATACCGCTTGAATTGAACAGCCGCTTCGAATTGGCTTCTGTCTCAAAAATTTTTACGGCAACCGCTATACTTATTTTAAAAGATCGAGGGCTGTTGGAGCTGGATCAGGACATCCGACACTATATCCCCGAGTGGCCCTACGAACATATCAGTGTGCGCCAGCTGTTAACACATCGTTCCGGCTTGTCGCGCTACGAATCGCTGGCAGACGAATATTGGCCCGACCAAACTAAATTTTTGTCAAACGACGCAATGATAGAACTATATCGAAAACACCTTCCTGCTCCCTATTTCCAAGCTGATAATGGCTTTCATTATTGCAATGTGAATTATGCGCTTCTGGGGAGCATCGTAGAACGCGTATCCGGGCAAAGTTTTGCAAGTTTTATGCGTGAAAATATTTTCGAGCCGGCCGGAATGCATCATTCGATGATTTATGAAGCAAATTATGATGCGCCGGTTTCAGGTTATCCGGAGGGCATTGTTTCAGGTTACGATATCGTTCGCAAAGGCATGATTCGGGTAGCCGACAACTACCTTAACGGGGTACAAGGTGATAAAGGAATGTTTTCTACCGTAGGTGATTTATTTAACTTCGAGCTGGCACTAAACAGCGGATTGTTAATCAGTGAAGAATCGATAAAAGAAGCATATAGCCCGGGAAGTCCGGCACATAAAGGGCGAAAAGACAATTACGGCTTAGGCTGGAGAATAAAAAGTGAATCCGACTCGGCCATATACCATTACGGCTGGTGGAAAGGATTCAGGAACTTCTTTATCAGAGATTTAGCACAACAAAAAGCACTGATTATACTAACCAACAAATCCAAAGCTCCTTCTCCGGATATATTTTGGGATCTCATTAATGATACTACAATCGATCTGCCCGAAGGCTCGGCTAACGCAGCCATAATGTTAAATCGAAGACCGACTGTAATACAAGCAATTGAAGAATAATCTTATAAACCTGCATAATTCACCAATTCATAAGCTTGTCAATCTAATTTAAACGTAATAAGCTCATGATCATTGCTTTAGGAGATTTTGCTAGTGATTTTATAAAGTGTTTATTATAAAATGAATTTTGATTTAATTTTGGCAATTTTTACGTTATGAGCTGTTCGCAGTAGTTTACTACAGCTTCACAGCTCACGCCTGAAAATTCCTCAAAATTAAATTCATGAATTAAGCAGGTAAAGCTGCTTATTCGTTTACAAGGAGTTTAAATCCTACTCCATGTACGTTCATTAATTCGATTGTCGGATCATCTTTGAAATACTTCCGCAGCTTGGTGATATATACATCCATCGAACGGGCGTTAAAATAGCTGTCGTCGTACCAAATCTTATTTAAGGCAACCGAACGGTCGAGTACATTATTCATATTTTCGGCTAAAAGACGCAGCAGCTCCGATTCTTTGGAGGTCAATTTACTTTCTTCACCATCAGTGCGTGTAAGCAGTTGACGGTTGTAATCGAATGTATAACGTCCAATTTTAAACACTGTCGGGCGCACTGTATCTTCTGCGGAACGGCGTATGATTGCTTGAATTCGCAGCAGCAGCTCTTCCATACTGAAGGGCTTGGTGAGATAATCATCCGCTCCCAACTCAAAGCCTTTCAGCTTGTCTTCCTGCATGGCTTTTGCAGTAAGAAAAAGCAAGGGTATCTTTTTATCTAACTTCCGGATTTCGGCAGCAAGTGTAAACCCATCCATCACGGGCATCATCACATCAAAGACACAAAAGTTAAAATCTTCTCGCTTAAATTTTTCCAATGCCTCATGCCCGTCACCACATAAGGTAGTGGGATAGCCTTTTGCTTCGAGATAGGCTTTTAAAATTGTTCCAAGATTTTTGTCGTCTTCCGCTAATAATACTTTTATTTGAGGTTCCATATGTCAATAATATTTTAAGTGTCTACTAATGGTAAGCGTATGTAAAAAGTGCTTCCTTTTTTCGGCTCACTATTCAGTCCAATCATACCTCCGTGTTTTTCAACCACAGCTTTTACATAATTCAAGCCAAGGCCAAAGCCTTTTGTATTATGTACATTCCCTGTCGGGATACGATAAAGTTTTTCAAAGATACGCTTTTGATTTGTTTTACTTATCCCTATGCCGTTATCTTGCACCATCAATTCGAGACCGTTTGGGATATTTCGTGTCTTCACAACGATTTGAGGTGCATCTTCCGTATATTTTATAGCATTATCTAATAAATTCAACAGTACATTTGTCATATGTACTTTATCGCCAAGCACATACTCCTTTTCTGCTTTCAGCTCGGTAAATATATGCCCATCTTTTGATTTTGCAGCCAGCTGCTTACTTGCCACCGCTTCTCGAACAATATCATGTAAATTAAGGTGTTCGTGCTTTAGCATGAATTCTCCTTTTTCCAACACAGCCGATTGTAAAATCTGTTCAGCCATCACTCCCAAACGCTTATTCTCTTCATCAATCATATCAATATACGTACCAAAAAGTACTTCCGACTTATGTACATCATCATCGCGAAGAGCTTCACATGCCAACCTAATGGTAGAAATAGGTGTTTTGAATTCATGTGTCATATTATTCACCAAATCACTCTTCATTTCCGACAGCTTTTTTTGTCTGATAATGATGAAGATAGTAGCAACAAAGCTTAAAATTATAATCAATATCAAAGTGACCGAAACCACTAAAAGCTGTGATAGCTGACCAAGCAGGAAGCTCTTTTCATTTGGGAAATAAAGTAAAATTTTATCTGCAAAGCGAATTGGGGCAATAGTAGGATGCATATCGTAGGAAAAGCTTTCCGTAAGTAATTCCTGAGGATATTTACCTGTTTTTTGAAACAGCATGGCATTTCGCGTGGGGCTATAAATCCCCAATTCATATCGTGTTGTTACTCCGTGCTTTTTTAGCTCCATACTCACCAGCGAATCGATATGCAAGGGATGTACTTCTCTTACTGTTTCCATAATTTCACTAAAGCCGAATGACATTTCTTGCAGTTTTTCTTGTGCCAAAGCCGAGCGCCTCAAAAAGGCTTCGTATTCTTCTTCATTCATTGGCTGCTGAAGCTCATGCTGTATTGCTCGTTGTATGGAATCATACACCGATAAGAAATTTTCCCGCTGATTCATGATGCTGACATGATAATCAAACTGACGCTGCATTTCTTCCTTTTCGAGTATGGTAACTACATGGTTGAGTGCATGGTTTACATCCCGAACAAAAGTAGCTTCTTTCACCTTTACGGCATCACCGATAAGGTGTATTTGAATTCGCATCAACCCAATAAGGGCAATGGTCATAACAATGATGGTTACTATAATTATCCGTTTGTTCACAATACAAAATTACTTTTATATACAGGTGGGCACCAGCCGCTTAACAATTGTTAACATGCATTAGATTTCGTTAACAGCCTAAAACCCCAAAGCAATGTACTTTTGCATTAGTTCTTTTCATACCCATCGTGGTTTTAAATATGGACCTTAAGTTTATGTACTAACTATATGTGCGTTAAAAAGGTTTTCATAAATTTTGGTTTTTGGTTCAAAAGAGGTAAGTCGACTTGACTTGCCTCTTTTTATTTAAAACCAAGCCATTTCATGGTAAAAAACAATCCGATGCAATAATAAAGTCAAATTTACGCTACTTTTGCTCCAATTCGACAAAAATTTGTTTAAAACATAAAAAATCAATGACACAGATTAAATTAGACCTTAATCAAGTATATGGTTTCATAGCTAAAACCGAGATTGATGCATATGAAAACCCGATACGGGAAGCTTATCAAAAGATTTACAATAAAAGCGGTGCCGGCAATGATTTTCTGGGATGGGTAGAGCTGCCTTCACAGCTTAATGATGCGTTCATCGAACAAATTCAGGCACATGCCCAACAGCTCAGGCAACAATCGGAAGTATTTGTTGTTGTTGGCATAGGTGGCTCCTATTTAGGTGCCAGAGCAATCATCGAAGCATGTTCGCATCATTTTGGACAACTGCTGAATGATAACAACACACCCCATATTGTTTATGCCGGGCAAAATATAAGCGAAGATTATTTAGCTGACTTGTTAGATATTTTAGATAAGAAAGACTATTCCATGGCTGTCATTTCCAAAAGTGGAACGACTACCGAGCCCGCCATTGCTTTCAGGATATTACGCGAACATATTGAAAATAAATACGGTAAAGAAGAAGCCCGCAAACGCATTGTGGCTATTACGGACAAATCAAAAGGTGCATTGAAACAATTGGCAGAAACTGAAGGATATGTCAGCTATGTGGTGCCGGATGATGTGGGCGGTCGTTATTCCGTATTAAGTCCGGTAGGCTTGCTACCCATAGCTGTAGCAGGTATCGATATCCGTCAGCTGATTGAAGGGGCACGAAAAATGGAAAAATTCAGTCGTGATTCGGCTGCATTACAAAACAATCCCATTGCATTATACGCCGCAACACGCCATGCCTTGTACAGCTCAGGAAAAACCATTGAGATAATGGTTAATTATGAGCCGCGACTGTTTTATTTTACCGAATGGTTTAAACAGCTATTTGGCGAAAGCGAAGGAAAAGAGCAAAAAGGAATTTTCCCTGCAGGCGTTAATTTCACCACCGACTTGCATTCGATGGGACAATATATCCAAGAAGGATTACGCATGCTGTTTGAAACAGTTGTTTCTGTGGAAGCTCCCAAGCGTGAACTACGTATCCCAAAAGGAGATTCTGACTTGGACCAGCTGAATTATATAGCTGCAAAAAGCTTATCGGAAGTAAATCATATGGCAGAGTTGGGCACAACTTTAGCGCATGTAGATGGTGGGGTTCCAAATATCCGCATTCAAATTCCCGAAATCAGCCCCAATATACTGGGACAGTTGGTTTATTTCTTTGAAATGAGCTGTGCATTAAGTGGATATCTGCTCGACGTAAATCCGTTTGATCAGCCGGGAGTGGAAGCATATAAAGTGAATATGTTTGCATTATTGGGAAAAGCCGGTTTTGAAGCTCAAACAACTGCATTAAAGGCAAGGCTAAAACAGTAAATACTTGGATTACAATTAAATTCAAACACTTTTAGCTTTCCTTATTTATTTAATTCAAGATAGATTTCAAGATGAAGACAATAGAAATCATGGCGCCCGTTGGCTCCTACGAATCCTTGACAGCTGCTATTCAGGCAGGTGCCGACTCGGTATATTTTGGTGTGGGAAGACTGAATATGCGCTCCAAATCTTCTCAAAACTTCAGTATTGAAGATTTAGAAAAGATTACTTCCATCTGTCGCTCCCATTCAATAAAAACTTATGTCACCATTAATACCGTAATTTTTGATGAAGAGCTTGAGGCGATGCGGCAATTGGTCGACGCATGTCGGGATAATGGTGTATCGGCTGTGATTGCTTCCGATCAAGCTGTTATTCAATATGCCAGAAAGCAGGGCGTGGAGGTGCATATGTCGACACAAACCAATATTACAAATATTGAAGCAGTAAAATTTTATGCGCAATTTGCGGATGTAATGGTTACTGCACGTGAGTTATCGCTCGATCAAGTTGCTGCCATCACCAAAACCATTAAAGAAGAAAATATTACAGGACCTTCGGGCAAGCCGATACAAATTGAAATATTTGTACATGGAGCCTTATGCATGGCTGTTTCCGGAAAATGTTATCTAAGCCTTGACTTATTAAACTCCAGTGCCAACCGTGGCGCTTGTCTGCAGCCCTGCCGCAGAGCTTATCAGGTAAAAGACAAGGATGAAGAAGTGGAAATGGTAGTGGAAAATGAATATATCATGTCGCCAAAAGACTTAAACACCCTAGGTTTTGTGGATAAGATACTGGCTGCCGGCGTTGAGGTGCTCAAAATCGAAGGCAGGGGGCGCTCAGCCGATTATGTAAAAACCGTGACAGGCGTATATAAAGAAGCGGTACAAGCCGTTCAACAAGGCACATTCACTCCCAAGAAGGTAGACGAATGGAACAAAAAACTGTCAACAGTCTATAACAGAGGCTTTTGGGATGGATATTATTTGGGCAGAAGATTAGGAGAATGGACGGATCGCTATGGATCAAAAGCCACTGAACGTAAGCTATATATCGGAAAAGTAGTGAACTTCTTCCAAAAGCCTTCGGTAGCAGAAATCAAAATGGAAACGCATTCATTCTCCGTAGGAGATAAGCTAATGGTTATCGGACCTACAACAGGGGTTTATGAAGATGTGGTAAAAGAAATTCGCGTGGAATTACAAGCTGTGGAGACTACAAAAAAAGGAGAACACTGTTCGATTGCAACCAATTCCGTACTACGAAGAGGCGATAAGGTGTATAAAATTATACGCACAAATTAAGGCTTTGGCACTTTTCGTGAGATCGGATTTTGTGCTAAGATTTAGCATGACAAAAAAAGTTGAGTAAAGCAATAGAAATCATTTAAGCTTTTATCTGTTTACAAACATAAGGATCGAAATCTTATGGCAGCTGCTAATTTATTGCTCTAAATCCTGAACAAAAACGCCTTAAATTCGTTTTATCAACACTGATAAAAGATAAAATTGTCTAATTTAATTATCTTTGCAGGCTAATAAAATTCACGGTTTAAAGCCGATGTTGCAGTTTCTCAGGCAGGCAATGAAAATCAAAATGTATTTACAGTGTATCTACCTGATTTAATGCGACTTATGTTTATTTAATAATTGAACACACTATGCCGGGACAATCTATTGTCCGCAGCTATAATTCATAAAACAGTATTTGAATGGATACAAACGACAGCAATAAAATACTTGATGAAGTAACACAAGCGGAGTATAAGTACGGTTTTTTCACTGATATAGAAACCGAATTTGCACCCAAAGGTCTATCCGAAGACACCATTCGTTTTATCTCTGCAAAAAAAGAAGAGCCCGAGTGGATGCTTGAGTTTCGACTTGAGGCATTTCGCCACTGGCAAACAATGAAAGAGCCTGATTGGGCGCATCTTAATTATCCGAGGGTAGATTATCAAGACATTATTTACTATGCTGCCCCCAAGCAAAAGAAAGAGTTGGCCAGCCTTGACGAAGTAGACCCTGAGTTGTTGGAAACCTTTAATAAACTTGGTATTTCACTTGAAGAGCAAAAACGATTGTCAGGAGTTGCCGTAGATGCCGTTATTGACAGTGTTTCGGTCAAAACAACTTTTCAAGATACCCTTGCAAAACATGGAATTATCTTTTGCTCCTTCAGCGAAGCAGTACGAGAGCATCCCGAGCTGGTTAGAAAATACATGGGCTCGGTTGTGCCTTATACCGATAACTTCTTTGCCGCACTCAATACAGCAGTATTCAGTGACGGATCATTTTGCTATATCCCCAAAGGAGTACGCTGTCCGCTTGAGTTATCAACCTATTTCCGTATTAATGCGGCAAATACCGGACAGTTTGAGCGTACCCTTATCGTGGCAGAAGCAGGGAGCTATGTAAGCTATCTCGAAGGATGTACCGCTCCCATGCGCGATGAAAACCAACTGCATGCCGCCATAGTTGAAATTATTGCAATGGATGATGCAGAAGTAAAATATTCTACCGTACAAAACTGGTATCCGGGTGATAAGGAAGGAAAAGGCGGGGTATATAATTTCGTGACAAAGCGTGGGATATGTAAAGGAAGAAATTCCAAAATATCTTGGACACAGGTTGAAACAGGAAGTGCAGTCACCTGGAAATATCCAAGCTGTATCTTACAAGGCGACAATTCGGTGGGCGAGTTTTACTCCATTGCTGTTACCAATCATTTCCAACAAGCCGATACCGGTACCAAGATGATACATATGGGCAAAAACACCCGCAGCACCATTATCTCAAAAGGTATATCGGCAGGTCGCAGCAATAACAGCTACCGAGGATTGGTACGTATCTTGCCTCGCGCCACCAATGCACGAAATTTTTCGCAATGCGACTCCATGCTGTTGGGCGATAAATGTGGAGCACATACCTTCCCGTATATTGAAACAAAGAATGAATCGAGCATCGTAGAACATGAAGCTACCACTTCCAAAATTTCGGAAGACCAACTGTTCTACTGTAATCAGCGCGGCATGGACACTGAAAAAGCAATTGGACTTATCGTAAACGGCTATGCGAAAGACGTGCTTAATAAACTTCCTATGGAGTTTGCCGTGGAAGCGCAAAAATTACTTACCATAACCCTTGAAGGAAGTGTTGGTTAAACGATATTTTAAAGAAAGAAAAATAAAGACATTCACAATAAAATCCGAAACATGTTACTCAATATAAAAAATCTACATGTAGCCATTGACGGCAAAGAAATTATAAAAGGATTAAACCTTAGCGTAAACCAAGGCGAGGTACATGCCATCATGGGACCTAACGGCTCGGGCAAAAGTACGCTTGCCGCCGCAATTACCGGTCGCGAAGGCTATGAAATCACCGAAGGTGAGATTTGGTATAAAGATCAGCTCATCAATGAGATAGAACCCGATATACGTGCCAACGAAGGTATTTTTCTGAGCTTCCAGTATCCGGTTGAAATACCGGGAGTTAGCATGACAAACTTCATGCGTACCGCAGTGAATTCACAGCGTGAGTACAAAAAGTTGCCTCCCATGCCGGCAGGAGAGTTTTTGAAAATGATGGAAGAAAAGAAACAACTGGTAGAAATTCACTCCAAACTTACCAACCGCTCAGTGAACGAAGGCTTTTCAGGTGGTGAGAAAAAGAGAAATGAGATTTTTCAAATGGCGGTACTCAACCCCACACTAGGTATTTTGGATGAAACCGACTCAGGCTTGGATATTGACGCATTGAAAATCGTTGCAAACGGTGTAAATCAACTGCGCTCAGAGGATAATGCATTTGTTGTGATTACACACTATCAGCGCCTGCTCGATTTTATCGTTCCCGATTTTGTTCATGTACTTTTTGATGGACGCATCGTGAAAACAGGAGGAAAAAACCTGGCGTTGGAGTTGGAAGAAAAAGGATATGATTGGATTAAAGAATATCAATTATAATATTCAATCCGTCAGTTGATACCTTTAAAACTTTGTAGACATGAATGAAACAACAGAAGATATGAAGTCATTGGACAGCTTGTTGATTGAGCAATTTCAAAGCGATTACGAAGGCATTATCGCACATGATATGCCCAAAGTCACCAAGCTGAGGAACAATGCAATTAAGGATTTCCAGATAAATGGCTTTCCGGATACTTCAATGGAAAAATGGCGTTTTTCAAAGGTTGAAGATATTTTGGACCAAGACTTTGCTCACCTCCTTGAACCGAGCGAACCTACACCAAATATCGACGAGCTATTTAAATGCGAAATTCATAACTTCGATACCGAAATAGTTTCTGTATTAAATGGCTGGTACTATGAAAATAATGGAGGGCTGTACACTACCGAGCAAGGAGTGGTTATCAGCAGCTTCCGCACTGCCATGCAGAAATTTCCCGAACTGTTTGAAAAATATTACGGTGAAATTGCAAATGCTGAAGACAATAGCTTTGTCAGCATAAATACCGCCATGGTACAAGATGGGGTGGTGATTTATGTGCCGGATAATGTAGAAGTGGAGAAAACACTGCAAATTATCAAGCTGATAAATCACGATACCACACATTTTGTTCAAAATCGTAACCTCATCATTTTGGGTAAAAACAGCAAACTCAAGCTGATGCATTGTGACGACTCCATTAATCATCATACCAGTTTGGTAAATACAGTAACCGAGATTTTTGTGGATGAAAATGCAAACTTGGAGTTGTATAAGCTGCAAAACCTGAATGACCAGTCCGGGTTAATCAATTCTACCTTTATTAAACAAGAAGCAAGTAGCAATATTAAAACCAATACGCTTACCTTCAACTGCGGATTGATTCGAAACAATATCACCGTCGCACTTGATGGTCAAGGTGCACATGCAGATGTACTCGGTTTATACCTTATGGACAAGGAACAGCATGTAGACAATCAGATAAAGATTTTGCATAATCAGCCGAATTGTACAAGCAATGAGTTATTCAAAGGTATCATGGACGACCGGGCATCTGCTGTCTTTAACGGATATATTTATGTTGCCCGCGATGCACAGCAAACGAATGCATATCAGAACAACAACAATATAATTTTAAAGCCGGAAGCAGTCATCAACACCATGCCCTTCTTGGAAATTTATGCTGATGACGTAAAATGTTCGCACGGTGCCACCATTGGTCAATTGGATGAAGAAGCTTTGTTTTATCTGCGCTCACGCGGTATCAGCAAAGAAAATGCACGTTTGTTGGTGATGTATGCTTTTGCTGCCGATTTAATCAATTATATCAGCCTCGAGCCACTGCAACAGCGAATTGATGACATGGTCAAAAAGCGCTTGAGAGGAGAGCTTTCCGTATGTGACAAATGTGTGCTGCATTGCGGAAGCCCGGAGCAAGAAGTTTATTTTGATATTGACATGAGTAAACTATAACAGTTCATGCCTATTATGCGTACTATATCGGAAATAAGGGAGCAGTTTCCTGCTTTAAAGCAGCAGGTAAACAACAAGCCGCTTGTATATCTCGACAATGCGGCCACCACGCTTAAACCCTTGCCGGTAATAAGACGCCTTCAAGAGTATTATGAGCTGGAAAACAGCAATATACATCGCGGAGTGCATTATTTGAGCCAACAAGCTACTACAGCTTTTGAAAATGCAAGAAACTTTATTGCCGAATATATTCATGCAGCCCATTCGCATGAAATCATTTTTACAAGAGGTACTACCGAGTCGATCAATTTACTTGCATCCACCCTTGGTGAACAACTCATTGAAGAAGGCGATAGCATTTTAATTACGGCTATGGAACACCACAGCAATATGGTTCCTTGGCAGCAACTATGTACTCGCAAAAATGGCAAACTGCTGGTAGCTCAAATGAACGAAGCCGGAGAAACAGATTTAACGCATTTCAAACAGCTTCTGGATGAAAAGCCAAAGCTTGTTGCCATCGCACATATTTCAAATGCATTGGGAACAATCAATCCTGTTGAAGAAATGATTGAATTGGCACATCAGGCAAATATTCCGGTATTGCTCGACGGTGCACAATCTATTGTACATATGCCCATAGATGTCCAAAAGCTTGATTGTGACTTTTTTGCGTTTTCCGGGCATAAAGTATATGCTCCCATGGGTGTGGGTGTGCTTTACGGAAAGACCAAATGGTTAGAAAGCATGCCGCCCTATCAGTTTGGTGGTGAAATGGTGGATCAGGTATCGTTTCAACATACCAGTTTTAATCAGCTACCATTCAAGTTTGAAGCAGGAACACCCAATGTAGGAGGCGTACTTGCCTTGGAAACGGCTTTGCGTTTCATGCAAGAGATAGGCATAGAAAACTTACGCACTCATGAACAACAACTTCTTGCGTTTACCGAGCAGGAGCTAGCTAAGATTCCGGGTTTGCGCATCATTGGGCAAGCAAAAGATAAGGCTGCGGTGGTTTCTTTCCTTATTGGAGATATTCATCCCTTCGACTTAGGGACTTTGCTAGACAAGATGGGGATTGCAGTACGCACCGGACATCATTGCGCACAGCCTGTCATGGATAATTTTCAAATTCCCGGCACAGTACGCGCATCATTTGCAATGTATACCTCCGAAGAAGATATCAAACGCTTTATTAGAGCAGTAAAAAAAGCTGCAATGATGTTATCATAGATTTAAACCATTTTCAAAATGACGATTGACGAAATACAAAATCAAATTATTGAAGAGTTTTCAGCTTTTGACGACTGGATGGACAAATACAGTTTGTTGATTGATATGGGAAAAGATACCCCCATGATTCCGGAACAATTCAAAACCAATAACCACCTTATTAGTGGATGCCAATCTCGTGTTTGGTTGCATGCCGATTACCGTGACGGTAAGATATTTTATACCGCCGACAGCGATGCAGTAATTACCAAAGGGATTGTAAATCTGCTGATTCGTGTATTATCCGGTCAAAACCCAAATGATATTGTACAAGCCAATCTTTCGTTTATTGATGAAATAGGCTTGCAAGAATACCTTTCACCCACGCGCTCAAACGGCTTATTATCAATGATTAAGCAGATGAAGCTGTATGCGCAAGTATTTAAACTCAAAGAAGATTTATAAGCACTTATTTTACGTACACACTATATTTTACACTCATGACTGAAGAACAAAAAGCTATAATCGAGAAAAACGTTATCACCGTTATAAAAACCGTATATGACCCTGAAATCCCCGTAAATATTTACGATTTGGGCTTAATTTATGAAATTAGCGTCAGTGATGAAGCAGATGTCAAAGTGCTGATGACGCTTACCACACCTAATTGTCCGGTAGCCGAAAGCATGCCACAGGAAGTAAAAGACAAGGTTGCACTTGTGAAAAATGTTCGCTCTTCGGATGTGGAATTGACGTTTGACCCCCCATGGGACCAGGATATGCTTACCGAAGAAGCAAAGCTGGAATTGGGATTCTTATAACTAACACACTTTAGCCTGCTTAATTCATGAATTTAATTAAGCATTTTTTTAGATTACTACAAAAACATTGTAATAGATTGATTACGAATCAATTACAATAAATTTTAATTGATTAGCTTATGAATTGGTGAATTATGCAGGTTAGGCTAATTCTTCTCCAGGCAAAAAATTAAATTAAAGCCTAATTTACGGATTTGAGATAAAGTCCTGTGCATATCTTATTGATAAGATGGCATTTAGACTTTTATTTTACTCCTTCTCAAAAATCGGGAACTAATATCAATGCCCATCTGCTACAGAATGCGTACTTTTACATTTGAATCAAAAAATTTGCCCGATGAAAAAGTACCTCGCCCTATTCTTAGTAATTTTCCCTTTTTTAATGCTTCATTCACAGGATGAAGAGCGCTATTCACGTGTACGAATATCGCTCGAAGGAAAAGATATTTCCTCTTTGGCTCAAACCGGCATTGATGTGACCAAAGGCTTTTACAAATCTGCTTATTTCCTTGAGACCGACCTGAGCGCTTCGGAAATTTCACGCATTAAAGCGTCGGATTTCAAAGTGCAAATGATGATTGAAGATGTATCGCAATTTTATAGTGAACGAGCAGCAGCCGAAGCAGAGCTCCGCATTTATCGAAATCCTGCCGATGAATTTCCGGTGCCGGAAAACTGGGAATATGGGAGTATGGGAGGCTTTTATACGTATGATGAGGTATTGGCAAAGCTGGATTTCATGACAGCTACATGGCCCGAATTTGTTTCGGAGCGTCAAATCATTGATCCAGATAATTTAACCATCAACGGAAATCCACTATGGTGGATAAAAATCAGTAATGATGCGAAGGCAGCAACAGAAAAGCCACAAGTTTTATATACTTCACTCATACATTCTCGCGAAGGCATTGGCGTGCAACATAATATTTATTTTATGCTGTGGCTACTCGAAAATTATGAAACGAATTATCTGGCAAAAACCATTGTAGATAATTACGATTTGTACTTCATTCCAATTGTAAATCCGGACGGCTATTTACATAATCAGCAAACCAATCCAAACGGTGGAGGTATGTGGCGCAAAAACAGAAGAAACAATGGCAATGGAGCCTTTGGAGTGGACCTTAACCGCAACTTCGGATATTATTGGGGTTATGATAATATAGGCTCATCACCTGACCCTACTTCAGAGACTTATAGAGGAATTGCCGGATTCAGTGAAGTTGAAACACAAACAATCCGCAAATTTGTTGAAGAACATGAATTTAAAATTGCATTAAACTATCACTCATACAGCAATTTACTGCTTTATCCTTGGGGGTGGACCACAACTTTATGCGATGATGATGCCATTTTCTCTGCTTACTCAGAAAAAATGACGCGCGACAACAACTATGTGTACGGACCTTCGAGTGTAGCCATTTATCCAACAAACGGTGGCTCAGATGATTATATGTACGGAGACACGGAATTTAAGAATGCTATTTTTGCTTATACACCCGAAGTAGGAAGTAATATTGACGGCTTTTGGCCATCGATTAGCCGAATTATCCCTTTATGCCAAGAAAATATGATTCAAAGTATTTATGCAGCACTATTTTCGGGGAGCTACGGCATGATAACAGATAAGACCAATAAAATTGTCGATGAAAAAGACTTCTTTTTTGTATTTGATTTACAGCGCTACGGCTTATCGGACACGGAGCAGTGGCAATGCAGTATCGAGCCATTGGATGACCGGATAGAGAGTGTTTCAGAGCCCATTACATTTGGCAGTTTAGATGTTTTGGAATCGAAGACCGACTCCATACATATCACATTGAATCCATCCATTTTATCAGGTCAAAACTTCCGTTTTTTACTAAAGATAGATAATGGAAAATACATTCAAATAGATACCATTACCAAAATGTATGGCTTCACCTCCATTGTATTTGAAGATGATTGCAGCAGCCTTAATAATTGGACTCCGGGAAATTGGGGGCTTAGCAGCACTTCTTATGTAAGCGCGCCTTCATCTATTACGGACAGTCCAAACGGCAATTATCCCAACAATAGCACAAATATTATTACCCTTACAAATCCCATAAGTCTGCCTGAAACTTCATATATAGAATTGAACTTTTGGGCTAAATGGAATATCGAATTAGGTTGGGATTATGCGCAAGCTTCGATTAAGCCGGCTTCTTCTGCCAGCTGGATTCCTTTGGAAGGCAAACACACCAAAACCGGCAATTCATATCAATCTTTGGGCAAGCCGATTTATGACGGCATCTCGGATTGGGTGCTAGAAGAAATTGACCTGAGCGCCTATGCAGGTGAAGATATTCAACTGCAATTCAAAATGGTAAGCGATGTATATGTGAATGCCGACGGTTTTTACTTTGATGACCTAAGCATTATTTGCTTGGATATTGAAACAGGATTAGAGGAAAAAGAAGCTGTTCAGCAAATTCGAGTATATCCCAATCCGGCGCGCAATAAAGTCACTATTTCCACATCAGCAGCTTTTACACACGACACTAAAGTTGATGTAGTGGATATGACCGGAAAAACCATTATGGAAGTGGATTATCCACGTGGGACGACGAGCATACAGCTGCAAACTTCAGCTTTAAACCAAGGAGTTTACTTTGTAAGGACCAGAAATGGCGGAACTGTTACAAAACTTATAATCCACTAACAATTAGTGAGGTTTTATTGGGTCTATTGGCTAAAATCTTGCTCCAACTGAGTTATGTAAAAGCGTAAACGTTGCTCAAACCAAGCAATCAGTTCCGAAAGTTGCTCAGTTGGCACAGCTGATTTGGCATGCATTTCAATTTCGCGTACGGGATGATACAAATCATCCAAGCCCATAATTTCCAGCGAAGGCTTTATCCTATGAGCTGCTTTAAACATTTGCTCAAACTCATTTTGCCCCTGAGCCTCAAGCAATTCAGCTAGTAATTCATTAGCCGATTTAATAAAAACATGCACCATTTCTTCGAGCGCATCTTTGTCATTGCCAACAAATGAAATTAATTTCGATAAATTATAGCGTCCTTGTGATGTTGTCATGAGCTTATAACTTATTTTCCTTAAGCATACGGTAAATGGTGGACTTACCAATATTTAGTTTTTGAGCTACCAATACTACATTATCGTGGTATTTATCAAGATATGAGCGAATGATTTGTCGGGTATATTCATCCAATGTCTTTTCTTCCAACATTATTTCTTCAACCGGATTCGCTGCATTAAATCGTATATGTTGTTCTTCAACAGTTCCTTTTTCAACGAGTACTGCTGCCAATTCCACCACAGCTTTCAGCTCACGTACATTACCCGGATAGGCATATTGCAACAGTTTTTGTTGCGCCTGCTCAGAAATTGTCAATCGCGGCATTTGATTTTCACTACAAAATTCATCAATAAAATACTTTGCCAAAATAATCACATCATTCCCTCTGGCTCGCAAGGGGGGTAATGCAATTGGCAATCCCAGCAAGCGATAGTAAAGGTCTTCGCGGAAGTTGCCATTTGCTACTTCTTCAGCCAAGTTTTTATTGGTTGCTACTACTAAGCGCACATCCACAGAAATCGTTTCATTCCCTCCTACCCGCTGCAGCTCACGCTCTTGTATCACTCGAAGCAATTTTGTCTGCATATGCATATCCATTTCGGCAATCTCATCCAAAAAAAGTGTGCCGCCTTGTGCAAGCTCAAATTTTCCAATTTTACGCGTAATGGCACCAGTAAAACTACCACGCTCATGGCCAAACATTTCACTTTCAATAAGTTCTGTAGGTATTGCAGTCACATTTACAGCTACAAAAGCTTCTTTCTTACGCGGCGAATTATAATGTATTGCCTTGGCAACCAACTCTTTACCTGTACCGGTTTCACCGGTAATTGAAACTGTAATATTGCTTCGAACTGCTTTTTCTATAAGTTTGAATATTTGCTTCAACGCATGGCTATTCCCTTTTATGGCATTGCTAAATTCATACTTACGACCAATTTCGTCCTTTAGCTTGTTGATTTCGCTCTTAAGTTGCATATTTTCACGTAACTGCTTGATTACGTTCCATATCCTTTCCTTTATATCATCATCCTTGACGAAATAATCGTGCGCGCCTTCGCGCAAAAGACTTACGGCAGTCGAAATATCTTCCTGTCCGGAAACAATAACCACAGGTACATCCGGAAGTGTTTTTTTAATTTGACGCATCACCTCCAAGCCCGACATATCAGATAAGCCATAATCCAATGAAATTAATGAAGGCATACGGTATAAGTTTTTCAAACATTCAGCGCCTGTCTGGTACAGATACACCTCATTATCCGGGTTTAGCGAAAGATGATATTTAAGCATTTGGCCAAAAAATTCATCATCTTCAATAATAAAAATGCGAAAAGGGCCCATAGTTTCTTACTTGTATTATGTTGTAGTATTTGAGAGAAAAAGCATTATATTTTAATAAAACACTCCTACTGCAAAACTAATAAAATACTGCCCTAAATATCAATATTTTATTGTTTTAAAGCTGATTAAGCTCCACAAATTAACGCTTTTCGTATTGTTCCTTATAATATTTTAAATAATTACCGCTTGTCACCTCATCCAGCCAGCTTTGATTTTGCATATACCAATCTACTGTAAGGCGAATGCCTTCTTCAAACTGCAAGGAGGGCACCCACCCCAATTCATTTTGTAATTTTGAAGAGTCGATGGCATAGCGTAAGTCATGACCTGCACGGTCTTTTACAAAAGTTATCAGCTTTGCCGAAGTACCCGGCTCACGCCCAAGCTTTTCATCCATGACCTGACATAATAACTTGATTAAATCAATGTTTTTCCATTCATTGTGCCCACCAATATTATAGGTTTCCCGTATTTTACCTTTGTGAAATATCACATCAATAGCTTCGGCATGATCGACTACATACAACCAATCACGTACATTTTCACCTTTGCCGTAAACAGGAAGTGCCTTATTATTTCGGATGTTATTGATAAACAAGGGAATCAGCTTTTCGGGAAACTGGTTTGGACCATAATTGTTTGAACAGTTGGAAATTACAACCGGTAATCCATAGGTATCGTGATATGCCCTAACCAAATGGTCGCTTGCCGCTTTGGAAGCAGAATATGGACTATGTGGGTCATAAGCGGTAGTTTCGGTAAAATAACCTGTATCCTCCAACGAGCCATAAACCTCATCCGTAGAAACATGGAAAAACAGTTTTTCGCTAAAATTATCTTTCCAGTGAAAATGAGCCGCATTTAATAAATTTACCGTACCTACAATATTTGTCATCACAAACTCCATCGGATTTGAAATAGAACGATCCACATGGGATTCGGCTGCAAGATGTATCACCGCATCAAATGCGTGTTCGGCAAAAAGCTGCTGTATGCGATTGCCATCAACGATATCGGCTTTGATAAAATGGTAATTGGCTTTGTTTTCTATGTCTTTTAGGTTGTAAAGATTTCCTGCATAAGTCAGCTTATCAAGATTAAATATCTGATAGTTCGGATATTTATTCACAAACAATCGCACAAGGTGTGAGCCAATAAATCCTGCTCCTCCGGTGATAAGTATTTTTTTCATTCTTCAAGTGTTAATTCATTTTACGCGCACGATATTTCTGTTCCCACTTCCATGCAGAAGATGTCATCTGGTCCAAGTTTTTTTCTGCTTTCCAAGCTAACTCTTCATTTGATTTGGACGGATTTGCCCATACCTTTTCAATATCGCCTGCTCTTCGCCCCACAATTTTATAATTCAGTGTTAATCCGGATACCTTCTCAAAGGAACGAATCACTTCTAAAACCGTATAACCTTTTCCTGTGCCCAGATTAAACACTTCAAAATCTTCTTTTATTTCGGCATTTATCAGCCTGTTTATTGCAACCACATGTGCTTTTGCAAGGTCAACCACATGAATATAATCACGTATGGCTGTTCCGTCGCGGGTATCATAATCATCGCCAAACACTTGCAGCTGCTCGCGTAAGCCTAAGGCAGTTTGCGTAATAAACGGCATTAAATTATTGGGGACACCAAGAGGTATTTCGCCTATCAAAGCCGATTCATGTGCGCCAATGGGATTAAAATAACGTAAAGCCACTGCTTTAATATTGTTACTTTTTACCATATCAGCAATGATTTCTTCCGAAATTTGTTTGGTATTCCCATAGGGCGATTCAGCTGGTTTAATCATTGCATTCTCGCTAACAGGTAATATTTCCGGCTGACCATAAACCGTGCATGAAGATGAGAAAACAAGGTTTTGTATGTCATTTTCATCCATTGCCTCAAGCAGATTCATAAGCGAAACGAGGTTGTTTCGATAATACTTCAAAGGCTGTTCAACCGATTCACCCACTGCTTTATAGGCGGCAAAATGGATGATACCTGCCACATCTTTATGCTGCTTAAAAAAATGCAGGCATTTTTGCCTGTCAACCAAATCCATCACCTCCAAATACGGCTTAGTTCCACTTATGGAAAAGATCGAATCCACAACATCAGCTGTTGAATTACTCAGATTATCGATGATAATCACCTCAAATCCTTTCTGTTGCAACTCCACTACTGTATGTGAACCGATATAGCCCGTACCACCCGTTACTACAATTTTCATTTTCCGTTTCTTAAGCTTTTGACAGCCTTCCATCTGCCAACACATATTTTTCATTGCTTTCCGGGCAAAATGCAATGCCGCTTTCATCAAACTCCAAGCGATGCCCGTACTCGCTCATCCAGCCAATTTGACGTGCCGGGTTTCCTACCACCAATGCATAAGGCAGCACCTCGGAAGTGACAACGGCACCTGCTCCTATAAAAGCATATTCACCAATATCATTTCCACAAATTATGGTTGCATTCGCTCCTATTGTGGCACCCCTTTTCACCAAAGTGCGCAAAAATTCATCTTTACGAATGATGGCAGACCGTGGGTTTATCACATTGGTAAACACCATGCTGGGACCCAAAAACACATCATCTTCACAAATAACTCCGGTATAAATCGACACATTGTTTTGCACTTTTACATTTTTTCCAAGCACAACTTCGGGAGAAATAACTACGTTCTGACCGATATTGCAGTTTTCACCAATCACGCTATCAGGCATTATATGTGAAAAATGCCAGATTTTAGTGCCTTTTCCAATTTTACTGCCCTCATCAATCACAGCTGTTTCATGGGCAAAATATGTATGTGTTTCACTCATTCGCTTTTGTCTTATGATTCAATCGGCAAGATAAGGTTTTTCAATGTATTTCTGCAAAATTCAATCGTGTAAATTATTTCAGTTTTTCCATGAATTCTAGCACCGCATCCACAATATATTGCAAGGATTCATCGTCAAACTCGGTATGTATGGGCAAAGAAATCACTGATTTGCTCAGCTCTTCGGCTATAGGCAGGTTGGCGCTGTTATACTGTGCATCCAGATATGCTTTTTGTAAATGAATGGGCACAGGATAATAAATTGCTGATGCAATTCCTTTTTGCGATAAATGTGCAGCAAGTGATGCGCGATCAAAACCGTTTGTCACCAAGGTATATTGATGAAACACATGTGATGAAAACGAAGAAGTAGATGGTGTTCGTAGTCTTTCACAGTTTTTGAAAGCTTCGTTATAATAGTTTGCCGCATAGCGTCTTGCCTCGGCATACTCGTCAAGATATTTCAGCTTAACGGATAATACCGCTGCTTGTATGCTATCGAGCCTTGAATTTACACCAATGATATCGTGATAATATCGAACTTTCATGCCGTGATTCACAATCATTCGCATACGCTCAGCAAGCTGATCATCATTTGTAAAAATAGCGCCTCCATCACCATAACATCCTAAATTTTTAGCCGGGAAGAAGGAGGTACATCCAATATGACCAATGGTACCTGCTTTTTTTACCCTGCCATTTTTTGAATAAAAATCGGCTCCCAATGCTTGAGCATTATCTTCTACCACATAAAGCTGATGTTTTTCGGCAATTGCCATAATTTGATCCATATCGGCACATTGGCCAAACAAATGTACCGGTATAATGGCTTTCGTTTTTGAGCTAACAGCTTGTTCAACCTCATCCGGCTTCAGATTAAAACTTATGGGGTCTACATCGACCAAAACAGGAGTCAATTTCAATAAAGCAATTACTTCAGCAGTGGCGATAAAGGTAAAAGTTGAGGTAATCACCTCATCCCCGGGCTGCAAGTCGAGTGCCATGAGTGCTACCTGCAGTGCATCGGTGCCATTTCCACAGGGGATGACGTGTTTGCAATTCAAATAACGCTCTAAATCTGCCTGAAATGTTTTTACTGCAGGACCGTTTATAAAGGCAGCAGTTTCAACCACCTCTGAAATTGCCCGATCAATTTCGGGTTTTATTCTAGTATACTGACCAATGAGGTCAACCATGGGGATTTGCTTCATAGTATGAACCGAATTGAATTCTCTACAAAATTAGAGATAGTTTCTGCATCTAAAACCTGTAAAATCGCCTTTTTAGTATGAAAAGGAGTGAATAAAAGCAGTATATGTCCGATTAAGGAGGTGTTTTATAGCAAAAAACACAAAAAACCGAAGAATTTATGCCTGTAAATTAAAACCTCAGCTTATGATGATCAAAGTATTGGTTTTCCCTAAAGTAGTGTATTCGTTGTGCAATAATTAAAAATATTTCGAGCTCTTGCTCTTTAAACCACTGTATTGCCTGCACATTTTGATGTACTGCCGCAGCAAGATTTGCCAAAAGCACATAATTGTGATTCGCAAGCCATTGCCTTGCTTTTGGCTGCTCATCGATGGCCCCGTCAAGTGCTGCAAAACGATAAAATCCGTGTTGCATAAGCCACACAAAAGCTTGTTCACTACCTCGGATTGCACTGCTCAATGCTGCAAGCTCAGGGAAGCCGTTTTGCATCAGCCACTCAAAAAAGTCTTCCTTTTCTCCAAATGTTTCTGCAAAAGCCATTAATATTTTTATCGGATATTGTTGCATTACCAGTATTATAGCTGTTATCCGAACACACTTGCTTCAAAACCTGCTTCTTCAACCAATTTTACTATTTCTTTTAATTCAGATAAGGGTACTTTAAAAAGATTTTCTTCCGCAGTGCTGCGTTCAATGGTATACACCATCACATGCTTCGGCTGAATTTGTTTCAAAAGTTTAAGCCATGCCTCCAATTCTTCAGGCTTGGTATTATCAATTTGTTCGCCATTGTGGGTGCCACGTAAAAACAAGCTTTGTATGGTCAGATTTCCGTTAAATAGCTGCAGCTGTCGTATATATTCTTCCAAACGGAAGGCTTTGAGCGGAGTATTAATCTTTTTAATGGTTTCTTCCGTTCCCCCATCCAATTTCAAGAGGTTGTTATCCACCTTTTTTAACGCATCCCTAATTTCGGGCTTATGCAGCATGCTGCCGTTCGAAAGCACACTCACCACAGCTTTTGGAGCATATTCATCGCGCAAGCGTAGGGTGCTGTCAACTATAGCCGCAAAAGCGGGATGTAAGCTAGGCTCGCCATTCCCAGCAAATGTAATGCTGTCGGGCTCCATATCCGTTCCTTGAAGCTCGCGAAGCTTGGACTCCAATGCTTGTTCCAGCTCTTGAAGGCTTGGCAAAGTGGTTTTTAAGGCATTTCGGTTTTTTGTCCAACCGCATTCGCAGTAAATACAATTAAAACTACATAGCTTTTTATGCGTAGGAAGCAGGTTAATCCCCAGTGACACACCTAAGCGCCTGCTGCGAACAGGTCCAAAAATCAACGCATCAAACAGAAATACGGACATAATATTTTTTTGCAAAGGTACAGGTTTTTTAAATTGTTTGTTTTTGCCTGCATAATTCACCAATTCATAATCTTTTCAATCTAAATTTATAGTAATATGTTTATATTCTGTGTGTTAGGAGACTTTAGTCCTAATTTAAAAAGCTGTTTATTATAAAATGAATTTTGATTTAATTTTGGCAATTTTTACGTTATGAGTTGTTCGCGGTAGCTTACTACAGCTTCACAGCTCATGCCTTAAAATTTCTCAAAATTAAATTCATGAATTAAGCAGGCTAAACTGCATAATTCACCAATTCATAATCTTTTCAATCTAAATTTATAGTAATATGTTT
>CAZDWA010000022.1:0-29058 GCA_964509065.1 uncultured Lentimicrobiaceae bacterium | reverse complement strand
TATTACGATAAAGTTAGATTGACAAGCTTATGAATTGGTGAATTATGCAGGTTAAGCTACGTTTTTTAAACAAAGAATTATAGTATCTTTACAGAGCCTTAAGAAGCAATATCTCATTTTATTCAAAATATTTTAAAAAAAACGCCATCATATTGCAAGATTCCTGTATTTTTGAAGCATGGAGAAAAGCACTAAAAAGAACCCAAAACCACTTGTTAATCTCGCTGATCAACAGCGCGATATGATGTTAAGTCATGGGCGTGTCCCCCCACAAGCCACCGAACTTGAAGAAGTAGTACTCGGTGCGATGATGCAGGAAAAGGATGCGATTAACAGTGTAATTGACATATTACGTCCGGAAGTATTTTACAAAGACACCCATCGGATGATATTTGAGGCTATCCAAAGCCTTTTTGCCAAATCCGAACCTATCGATATGCTCACTGTAGCAAATGAGCTCCGCTTAAATGGAAATCTCGACTTGGTGGGTGGTCCGTATTTTATTTCACAGCTTACAAATCGCGTTGTTTCTGCCGGAAATATTGAATACCACGCCCGTATCATTCTACAAAAGCACATTCAGCGTGAGCTAATTAAAATATCATCCGATATTATAAAAGATGCATACGAAGACACTACCGATGTGTTTGACCTTTTAGATAAGGCAGAAGCAGGTTTATTTTCGGTGGGAGAAACAAATTTAAGGCGCAGTAGCATTGCTATGCCGGAGCTCGTACAACAAGCAATTAAAGAAATTGAAGCCGCAAAAGACAGCGTACACACCCTACGTGGTGTCGGCTCGGGTTTTAGCAAGCTGGATGCCATCACACAAGGCTGGCAAAGGAGTGATTTAATTATTCTGGCAGCACGACCAAGTATGGGAAAAACTGCTTTTGCATTAAATATGGCACGTAATGCCGCAATTAGTTTTGAAAAACCTGTGGCCTTTTTCTCATTGGAGATGTCCTCCATACAGCTGGTGACCCGACTTATCTCATCCGAAATTAAGCTTTCATCCGAAAAGCTGAGAAAAGGAAACCTGGAACAATACGAATGGCAGGCGCTTTTATCAAAAGTAGAACCTTTGATTAATGCCAAGATGTTCATTGACGATACGCCACAGCTATCTATTTTTGAACTACGCGCAAAATGCCGCCGACTAAAGCAACAGCATGATATTCAAATTGTCTTTGTTGACTACCTCCAGCTGATGACGACCGGTACGGACCACAAAGGAAACCGTGAACAAGAAATTAGTAATATATCCCGTTCACTTAAAAGCCTTGCAAAAGAATTGGATGTACCAATTATTGCATTGTCACAACTGAGTCGATCGGTTGAAAACCGCCCCGGATCAAAAAAACCCATACTTTCCGACCTTCGTGAATCAGGAGCAATTGAACAAGATGCAGACATGGTAGTATTTATATACAGGCCTGAGTATTACGGACTTACAGATGGGGACGAAAATGAAAGCCTGAAAGGTATTGCACAAATTATTATTGCAAAACATCGAAATGGTCCTTTGGGTGAAGTAGATTTACAATTTGTGAATCAGTTCGCCAGATTCCAAGATATTGCAGTTGATAAAAGTTCAATGTCTGAATTAATGCCAAACCAGCATTTTCAACCCCAAACGCGTACAGTCGCTTCAAGGATGAATCACGAAGATGATTACGGTATGGATACGCATGGTGAACCGGTATTTTAATTGCGGTACAAAATTTGTAATATCTAAATAAATTTAAGTAATCAATTTAAACACATCTTGGAAATGAAGAATTTAAAAAGTGCCATTATTATCGTATTGCTTCTCACAGCAAACTTATTGTATGCAGCAAAAGAAGTGAAGCTTTCATATAATTTGGAAAAAGGGAAGAAATACGAATTAAAATTAAGCAGCACCCAAAATATGTCTATGGAAATGATGGGGCAGCATATCAACATCAAACAAAACTCTACTGTTATCCAAGATGTATTGATAAAGGACAAAACCGACGAAGGCTATGTCATTAACCTCACTTTCAATCGAATACAACTGAAACAAAACACTTTAGGCATGGAATTGAACTGGGACAGTGACACGCCTGAAGTCAGTGACCCCATGGCAAAAGCCATTGGTGATGCAATAATGCCATTTATGAAAGATACCATCACCACAGAAGTTGATAAATATGGTATGCCAATCAGCCTCTTACGTAATGTAGAAATAAGCAACAACAATCTTATTTCGGGTTTTGAGTCCGGGCTCATGATTGTCTATTCCGATAAAACATTGAAGCCGGGCGAAAGCTGGGAGGTAGACCTTAAGCCGGACCCGACAGGTGATATGGTTATCCACTCTGTATATACAATTACAAAGATTAAAGGCAATACTGCCGAAATTTCCTATGAAGGAACAATTTCCGGCACGGAAGTGAAAGGGATAAAAATGGAAATGGGTGGAACAATTTCAGGAAAAAGTACGGTGGATGTAAAATCCGGTTGGATTATCAAGGCATCCATTCACCAAGTTATGGAAAGCACCGTAGAAGAAAGCGGCATGAAAATTCCTGTGAAGACAGATGTGTTTACCGAAATAACTTCCAGATAAACAAAAGATTAGATAAGTTAAAACGAATAAAAAAAGTCCGACAATTGTCGGACTTTTTTTTGCTTAAGGTGTATCCCTCTTATTTACTTAGCACCTGATTAACCAAAGCTGCCGCATCTTCTAAACGAATTGCCGAGTACACCTTCAGACCTGATTCGTCAATAAGACGGACAATAATAGGTACGTTAATCTCTCCAATATTTTTATATGCATCAACAACTCCTTGCGCTACGCGGTCGCCACGAACAATACCGCCAAAAATATTCACAAGGATTGCTTTTACATTCGGGTCTTTTAATATGATACGGAATGCTTCTTCAACACGCTTTGCATTTGCCGAGCCTCCCACATCAAGGAAGTTGGCAGGATCGCCACCCGACATTTTAATCATATCCATTGTCGCCATTGCCAAGCCGGCTCCGTTTACCATGCAGCCAACGTTTCCATCGAGCTTCACATAATTTAAGTCAAAACGGCTTGCTTCCACTTCAATTGGGTCCTCTTCACTAAGGTCACGCATTTCGGCAATTTCTTTCTGACGGAATAAGGCATTATCATCAATAACAACTTTTGAGTCGGCAGCAAATACACGATCATCAGCAGCTTTAATCACAGGGTTTATCTCAAACAAGCTGGCATCAGAGCCCTCATAAGCTTTGTAAAGTGCATTCACAAACTTTACCATTTCTTTAAAAGCCGTTCCGCTTAAACCTAAGTTAAATGCAACTTTTCTTGCCTGAAATGCCTGTAATCCTACGCGCGGATCAATAATTTCGGTGAATATTTCTTCGGGAGTTTCTTCGGCAACCTTTTCAATATCCATGCCGCCACGGGGCGAATACATTATCATATTACGTCCTGTTGCACGATCCAATAAAATACTCATATATATCTCAGCAACAGGCGATGGTCCGGCATAATATATATTTTGTTCAATAAGCACCTTGCTCACCAGCTTACCCTCCGCGCTTGTTTGTGGTGTTACAAGCATCATTCCGATAATCTGATTCGCATAAAACTCGACTTCTTCCAAAGATTTTGCAATCTTCACTCCGCCGCCTTTGCCACGCCCTCCGGCATGAATTTGTGCCTTAACAGCCCATTTATCTGAACCGGTCTTTTGTTGGATTTCTTTTGCTGCTTCCACAGCTTTGTCGGCTGACTCAACAACAATACCAAAGGGAACCGATACTCCGTATCCGCTTAAGATTTGCTTTCCCTGAAACTCGTGTAAATTCATAAAACTAGATTGTGTTACTTTTAACGGGCAAATTTAGTATTTTTGAATGTATTGTACCAATATTTTTTACACATCAGCTGATTTTCTATTTAAATATGCATAAAATCAGAGTGATTCAAGGCAAATTATCGACGGGCATACTTAAAATCCATACTTTTGCATCCGAAAATAAGTTTGCATGATTAATTGTGTAAATATCACAAAACGTTTTGGAAGCCTTGAGGTGCTTAAAGGCATTAACCTTCATGTGGAAGCCGGTGAAATTGTTTCCATAGTGGGTGCATCGGGAGCCGGCAAGTCAACTTTATTGCATATTTTAGGCAGCCTTGATAAGCCGGACCAAGGGGAAGTAAATATCAAGGGGAAAAACATTTTTCGCTTGAGCGATAAAGCCATTTCTGCATTTAGAAATAAAGAAATAGGTTTTGTCTTTCAATTTCACCACTTGCTCCCCGAGTTTACTGCCCTGGAAAATATTTGTATTCCTGCTTTTATTGCAGGAATTTCAGAAAAAGCAGCTATTGAACGGGCGATGGACTTACTCGGTTTTTTTGGCTTGAAAGAGCGTGCCACGCATAAACCGGCAGCACTTTCAGGTGGCGAACAACAACGCATTGCCGTAGCACGTGCCCTGATTAATGAACCATCAGTAATTTTGGCGGATGAACCATCCGGAAATTTGGACTCAGCAGCATCCACAGCACTGCATGAATTATTCTTTGAGCTTCGAGAAAACTTCGGGCAAACATTTATTATCGTGACACATAATCCGCAACTTGCGGATATGGCAGATAGAAAATTGCAAATCATAGACGGAATAATACCCGCTATACACTAAATTAAACTCTAAATCGTTTTTAACAGTTAAATCAAAACGAAACTTTAAATATGCTTCGTAATTTTACAATAAGAACCTTAGTCTTTTTCTTTTTTACCATACTTATAGGTCAGGCAGCTTTTGCACAACAAGCACAAACCTACGAAAGCAGTATGCAATCGGGTAACGAACGCTTCAATGCCGGTGACTATATCAGTGCAAAAACCTATTATGAGATGGCTTTGCGCCTGCGCGAAGATGATGCAACAGCAAAACGAAAGCTTAGCGAAACAATTGCAAAAATTGGCTCGCAAATGGAAAAACAAGAACGCTTTTATTTCCATCTTGACCACGGAGACCGCTTAAATAGTGAAGGAAAAATCATAGAAGCACTCGAAGCATATAATAAAGCCTTGGGAATATTTCCTGAAGATAAATATACCAAAGCACAAACAGATAAAATTCGACAAATTTTAGCCGAAGAAGAAGCTACACAAAATGCATATAATCAAGCAATGCGGCTTGGCATTCAACTACTTGAAGATAAGGATTTTGAAGAGTCAATTCAAAAGTTTGAAGAAGCAAAAGCTATTTTCCCCGATCGCAATGAGCCGGATGAAAAAATTACTGAAGCAAAAAAATTATTGGAACAACAGCTTGCTCTCGAACAATCGTTTAAACAGCTAAAAGATGAAGCTGAAGCATTTTTACTACGCCGAAACTATGCCGCAGCAATTGAAAAATTAGAAGAGGCATTGGAATTATTTCCCGAAGATGCAACAACTCTCAACCAGCTAAAAAATGCCCAAGAAGCATTGGTGAAATCGGAGAAATATGAAGAAATGTTGGCAGAAGCTGATGCTGCATATGAGAAAAAGGAGCTTGAAGAAGCTAAAACACTGTACGCAAAAGCACTTGATTTTTGGCCCGAACAAACCTATCCGAATGATATGATCAGACGGATAGATGATTATTTCAAAAGCGATGCATACCTTAATGAAGTTGCACTGAATCAGTATCTTGAAGAAGCAGAACAACAATACCGGAACGAGCAATGGAAAATGGCACTCAGCAGCTATAATAAGGTATTGGATATTAATCCGGATCATGAGTTAGCAACTGAACGCATCAGTGAACTCAGCTTTCTCATAAAGCAACAAGAAGAGTTGGCACAGCAAGAAGAACAATTCAGCCAGCTGGTTCAAAAAGGAGATGATGCCTACGCACAACAGGCTTTTACAGATGCAATAAGTTTTTATAAAGAAGCACAACAACTTATTGATAGCGATGAAGTAAATGAAAAAATTAATGCAGCCGAACAAAAGCTAGCTGCTGCAGCCGCACTGGCTGAAAAAGAAAGTAGATACGACGAACTGATTGCACAAACCGATGAAAAGATAGAAGCTGAAGAATGGCAAGCTGCCAAACAATTTGTGGGACAAGCTATTGCTATTTTAGCCGACAGAACGGAAGCAAATGAACGCCTGCAGCTGATTAACAGCAAGTTAGAATCAATAGCCCAAGAGTTAGCTCAAACTGATGCCGACTATCAGCAGGCACTAACAGAAGGCACTCAAGCTTTTGCCGAACGAAAATTTGATCAAGCAATTAGTTTATTTGAAAAAGCAGCACAACTGAAGCCGGAAGAACAATTACCGCCTCAGAAGTTAGCTGAAGTAAAACAAGAGCAAGAGCGTGAAACTCAATACATACAGCTGATAGCAACGGCTGAAGCCTATTTCACGGACAACAAATTACATGAAGCTCTAGACAGCTACCGCAATGCACTTTCAATTTATTCCGAGCGCGAAGAAGCCAAAAATCGGGTTCAGGAAATCGAGCGCATGCTAAACCAAGCAAAAGCAGAACAAGAATTATTGGACAATTTCAATCAATTGATTGAAACTGCCGATCAACAATACAGTAACAAGCAATTGGCAGAAGCCAAACAAAGTTATAATGAAGCACTTGCTTTAATTGCAACAGAAGCCTATCCCAGGGAACAAATTCAAAAAATTGATAATGAGCTGAAAGCAATCGCTGAAGCTGAAGAGTTGGAACAAAACTATGCCGCCCACATTCAGCAAGGCGATCAATTACAGCAAGAAAAGGAATGGGAACAAGCCATTGTCAGCTATCAAAATGCATTGGCACTTAAAGCAGATGAAAGCTATCCCCAACAACAAATTCAAGAAATCACTAAAATAATTGAAGAACTTGCAGCTGCTGACGCTTTAGAAAAACAAATCAGCTCACTCACATCAAAGATGAATCAGGATTTTGCCGCAAAAGCGTATGATGATGCGCTTGTAAGTGCTAATAAAATCTTGGAACTCGATCCTTCAAATATCACGGCTGATGCACGTAAAGCAGAGATTGAACTGACACTTGCCGCACTTGCCAAAGAGCGTGAACAAAAGTATACCGACGCCATGCAGTTAGGAAATGATTTGGTGCTTGAAAAGTCGTACCAGCAAGCTATTACTGCATATAAAACCGCATTGGGTTACAAAAAAGAAGACCCTGAGGCAAAAGAACGTATTAAGCAGGTGGAACAAATTATCCAAGAACGCTTGCTTGAAATTAAAACTGCATATGACAAACATATTATAGATGCAGATCGCTTTTATAAGAATGGAAATCTGGACATGGCAATCGAAGCATATCTGAAGGCTGAAAACACCAAGCCGGATGAAAGCTATCCACGTGAAAAAATCAAAGAAATTGCCGAAATGATGGAAGCGAATAAAATGCGTGAAGTGTTAACCACTGCCACCGTTATAGAAGATAATATCAGCATACGATACAATTTTGAACCTATTGATGTAGTCGATCGCAGATCAAATTATATTTTAATAAAAGCAAAGAATTTGTCTGAAAGCGCCTTCCCCCTCTTGGTAAACTACGGAAGTTCCACAGGTAAAAATGGTGGTTTTGTACTACCAATACCGGAAAATGACGAAGTAAATGACTTTATCATCCGCATTGGCTCACAATATAAATGGTTTAGCGAAGATAATATCTGGCTTGAGTTGCTCCCCGAAAATGGAAATATTGAACTACATATGATTCAAATTACCAAAGGGAATTAAATGATTTGATTAAAAATCGGGTCGTTCTCTTACCTGCTTAATTCATGAATTTAATTTTGAGAAATTTTAAGGCGTGAGCTGTGAAGCTGTAGTAAACTACTGCGAACAGCTTATAACGTAAAAATTGCCAAAATTAAATCAAAATTCATTTTATGATAAACAGCTTTTTAAATTACCACTAAAGTCTACTAACACGCAACATATAAACATATTATGATAAATTTAGATTGACTAGCTTATGAATTGGTGAATTATGCAGGCTTATTAATCGAGACGAATTACCTTCTCCACACCCGGCACTTTACCAATACGGTACATGATTTGCTGCAGGCTATCTTTATCTTTAATCATTAATACGATTTTACCATCAAAGCGTCCGTCACGTGTGTCAAAAGAAACGGAACGCATCACTATTTTTAAATCGCTGGAGATGAGTTTTGTAATATCGCCTACCAACCCCAAAGTATCTTTTCCCAAGATGCGGATACCGGCATTAAAATGCGGATTATCAATTGATTCTTTCCATTTTACATCTAAAAAGCGATAAGGATACCGCTCACGGAGACGAAGCGCATTGGTGCAATTTCTTCTGTGGATGGTTATTCCAGAGTGTATGGTGACAAAGCCCAAAACTTCATCACCCGGAATTGGGTTGCAACAACGTGCCAGTTTGTAATCTACATTGCTAATGGAATCATCAATAAGCAAAAAGTCAGAGCCGCCTCCGTACTGTTCGGCTTGTTTTTCGGATGGCTGCTCTTCTTCAGTTGCTTTTGGTTGTGAAGGTTTATCAGCTTCTGACAATTTCAGAAGAAACCGCTTTAGCTCCACCAAATCAATCTTTTCCGTAGCCATTCTGTGATACAAATCAATAGCCGACTTCAACTTGTAATTCTTTACCAATAAATTAATGATATCATCGGTATAAGTAATTTTCCAGTTTTTCAGTTTTCGGAGCAACAAGGCCTTCCCGATTTCAGCTTCTTTGAGCTCTTCTTCTTTAAGATGCCGCTTAATTCGTGCTTTGGCTCTATCCGAAACCACAAATGAGAGCCAATCTGCTTTCGGACTTTGCTTCTTACTCGTTAATATCTCCACCTTATCGCCATTTTGCAGTATATGACGAATGGGTACATTACGGTTATTTACGCGTGCGCCATTACAACGTGCCCCCACTTCTGTGTGCACTTCATATGCAAAATCAAGCACGGTAGAGCCGCCGGGCAATTGCTTTAAATCACCATTAGGTGTAAAAATGAATATTTTATCCGAAGCTTTTGCCGCATCACGCTTATAAGCCCCAAACTGAAGCTGAGCCGGATTTTCCAGCACATCACGAATTTGATTTAGCCATTCTTCCGCATCTTTTTTGCCGGGTTTATCCTTATAAATCCAATGGGCAGCTTGACCTTTTTCTGCCATTACATCCATGCGCTCCGATCGAATTTGCACTTCGACCCAAATATCTTCCGGACCTTGAACAGTAGTATGCAAGGATTCATATCCGCTTGCCTTGGGAGTGGTAATCCAGTCACGCAAACGCTTGGGGTTGGGAGTGTATAAGTCAGTAACAATGGAATAAATGCGCCAACAATCTTCCTTTTCCTTTTTTTGCGTGCTTTTTGAAATAATACGCATGGCAAACAAATCGTATACTTGTTCAAAAGCTACATTTTGTGAACGCATCTTGGTCCAAATACTTGGAATTGACTTGGTGCGCCATTTCAATACACAATCTAAACCGTTGGCTTCCAAAGCTTCTTTTATCGGCTGTATAAAAGCCTCCATCAAGACTTGCTGCTTATCTTTACTGGCTGCGATTTTAGTTTGTATCTCCGAAAAAACATCTTCATGTTCAAAGCGCATCACCCGTTCTTCAAACTCTGCCTTAATGGTATACAAGCCCAGGCGATGTGTGATAGGAATATATAAGTGCTTGACTTCCAGCATAAATCGCTTTTGTTTATGCTCATCTAATAAATGCATATTTCGAACGTCCCATAGGCGGTGTGCTATCTTCAATAAAATAACCCGTATGTCATCAACAAAACTCAAAAAAAGCTTTCTAAACTGATCCGGCTGTGTAGCCAAGCGTTCTGTAGGTAAGGAAGATATTTTTTGAAATCCTTTTAAAATAACCAACGCATCTTGGCTATATTTTTCTTCCAAGCTTTTCCAGTTTTCCTCCGAGCCCACTTCCTTGCCATGCAAGAGGGCAGCTACCACAGTATGTGAGCGCAAACCCAATTCATCTACTGCAATATAAGCCACTTGCAAATGGTGCAATATATATGGAGCGTTATTTGAAAGGCTTCTATCTGTATAAAGAGAGCTAGCAAAAGCAAACGCTCTTTCAAGCTGCTCTTTCTCTTCTACAGTACATATATTTTCAAGCTTTTCAAACAGATTATTCCAATATGTTTGAACTTGTTTCGGCATTCAATTTGTTTTTTTATAAAAAAAGCGTTTCTATCTCACTCGATACAAACGCTTTTTACCGAGAAAATCAACAATTTTATTTCTTACTCAGCGGCTCTTTTCCTTTAGGCGTTTGCACACTTTCACCGGAAATGCTTTCACGCATCTTTGTATCAGCCTGAATATTTTGGAATTTGTAATAATCCATTATACCCAAGTTTCCGGATTTGAATGCTTCTGCAATAGCCTGAGGGATAAGTGCCTCAGCCTGAATCACATTTGCTCTGGCTTCTTGAGCACGCGCTTTCATTTCTTGTTCTTGTGCTACTGCCATGGCACGACGTTCTTCTGCCTTAGCTTGTGCAATATTTTTGTCGGCCTGCGCCTGATCCATCTGCAATACAGCTCCAATATTCTTCCCGATATCGATATCGGCAATGTCAATTGATAAAATCTCAAATGCCGTACCTGAGTCAAGTCCTTTACGCAGTACTACTTTTGAAATGCTATCCGGATTTTCCAGCACCGACTTATGTGAATCAGCTGAACCGATTGAAGATACAATCCCTTCGCCCACACGTGCCAAAATAGTTTCTTCGCCGGCACCTCCTACAAGTTGACGAATATTGGCACGTACCGTAACACGTGCGGTAGCAATAAGCTGAATACCGTCTTTGGCAACAGCAGTCACCTTTTCAGTATCGATTACTTTCGGATTTACCGACATTTGTACTGCTTGAAACACATCACGGCCTGCCAGGTCAATGGCTGTTGCCGTTTTAAAATTCAAATTAATATTGGCTTTATCGGCCGAAATAAGGGCATTAACCACTTGCTGCACGCGTCCGCCGGCAAGATAATGCGCTTCCAGATCATCGCGCTCAAGCGACAAGCCCGCCTTAGTTGCGGCAATCATACTGTTAACAATAGCGGATGGCGGCACCTTTCTCCAGCGCATGAGTATCAGTTGCAGCAAGGAAATGCGTACACCCGATACCAAGGCTGTAAACCATAGCCCTACAGGGATAAAATAGAACAAAAACCATATGAAAAATATGGCTCCCAATCCAATAGCTATAATGAAATACGGTTCAGTCATGATAAATTACTTTTTTGATTTTATAATAATTTTATTGTCTTCTATCTTAATGATTTCAATTTCCTGATTTTCATCAATATATTCAGAGCGTGCATGTACTTCATAAAACTCATTATCAAATACCGCTTTGCCCACGGGAGCACAACGCGATATGGTAAGTCCCACATCACCTATTTTGAGTTTTTCCTCATCTATAACATTTACGCGTGCATCAATATTTGTTTTTAACATGGCTTTATCCCATGTTTTTGGTCGTAATGCAAAAATCAAAGCAGTAAGATTGACAGCTACCGTAACACCTAAGGCAATGAAACCTTCTTTACTTCCCAGGTGCACAAAAGCTAAATAAACTGCAAATGACATTAAGCCAAAACCAATAAGGCCCGCAAGCCCTCCACCGGGGATAACAAGTATTTCCAATAAAACCATGAGTAAACCTACCCCCACCAATACTAAAATTATTGTCCACATATTTATTCGATTCCGGCTGTTAATTTACGATTAATAAACTCATTATAAATTGGTTTTAACTCATTCTCCGTACCCGACTTCACTGCACATCGTCCTTTGTAATGCGTAATGATTGCACATGTTTCAGCTTGATCAACAGTATGTCCGCAAAGTTCAATTAAACTTTGAATTACAAAGTCAAATGTGTTAAAATCATCATTAAATAGAATAAGACTGCATGGCTCTTCATGCATCAATTCTGTTTTAGAAATGGGTAGATTTTTTTCTTTAACCATTTGCACAAATTTTGAGAAGTTAAAGATACAAATATCTGATGTAGTAGGAGCTATTCTTTCTAAATTAAAATTTAAAACATCTTAATTTTTCACTAAACATTGCTAAATCAGCGTCAATACTGCTTTTTAAGTCAAAATCCAACAAGGCAAATAGGATTTATTAACAAGTTATTTATGTTCTTTATCCTATTTTTGCCAAATGAATATGAATGGAGATTTCTTTTTAAATACATTAGAGACATTACTTCACGAGCCATTACCCGGCTTTCCTTTACAAGAAAAGATGGAGCCCCCGACACGGCGTGAATCGATTCTCAATAACAAGCACGAGCATCCTGCCCGCGAAAGTGCTGTATTGGTGTTACTTTTTCCAAAAAAAGAACAGCTGCATACTGTGTTTATCAGAAGAAATGTGTACGATGGTGCCCATAGCGGACAAGTTTCGTTCCCGGGAGGCAAGATGGAAGCATTCGACCAATCGCACATTCATACCGCCTTACGCGAAACACGTGAAGAAATAGGCTTGGTCGAAAATCAAGTGCGAGTGCTGGGTATGCTAAGCCCGTTATATGTTCCTCCAAGCAACTTCAATATACAGCCGGTAGTTGGTTATAGTCCAAATCCCAGTCATTTCATCCCCGACCCGACAGAAGTAGCAGAAGTTTTTACCGTGCCCATAAACAATTTGCTTGACCCTGTTTATCAAACAAAAAAAGCCGTCAGACTGGCTGACGGCAATATTATGGAAGTACCTTGTTATATTTTTGATAATAAGGTTGTCTGGGGAGCTACCTCAATGATATTAAGTGAGTTTAACGAAGTTGTAGCACGTGCAATAAAGCAGACAAACTTATAAAACAACGATTTTACTTTCGATTACAGAGCTTTTCTTAAGCATTTCACTGACACCGCAATATCGTTCTTGCGACAAACTGACAGCTTTTTCTAATTTAGCAAGGTCTAAATCTTCTCCTTTAAAGGTGTAAGTTATCATTATTTTGTGATAATATTTTGGGTGCTCTTCAGTCAGTTCAGCTTCAACTTCAACATTGAAATAATCCGGATTAACACGCATTTTCTTCAAAATTGAAATTACATCCATTCCGGTGCATCCGCCTAAAGACACCAGTGTGAGCGGTTTAGGGCGAGGTCCTTGATTTTGACCACCTACATGCTCTTCTGCATCGAGCTTTATTTTGAAACCATTCACTTCGGCATCAAATGCCATATCACCCGACCAGGTGACATCCACTTTATTTTTCATAGCTTAAATATTAATTGAATTCGATATGAGCGGGAAGTATCCCTGACTTAAACGAATCAATAAGCGTGCCATCATATCTATAACGATGGATATGTCCTTCCTCCACATAATTACCAACATCCGTAACCAATATCATTCCGTTATTCGGGTCAACGGCTATATGATAAAAGCTGTTATTGTCTGAACTTACCCATGCTGTTTCAGGTAAAGCATCCGAATTCACAGGCATTTGATAAAGGTCCCAATTGATAAAATAAAGCGTGTCGGCAGTATTATTGATTGCCAAACCTTCGGGTGCCATTGATTTAGACGGAAATTCAAAACGTTTTATTACTTGCAGGCTGTTTGGATTAATGCAATACAAAGACGGAAACTCTTCTTCCATAAAGCCTCCGCTACATAACACCCATAAGCGGTCGTGCTTGTCAACCACCATGCTGTTTGGTTCAATACCAACCACTATACTGTCAGTCAAACGATCAAAACGGGTGTCAATGACTTGAATCGTATTGTTTTCATAGTCTTGCCCGTAATTTGTCCAATTGGTGGCAAATAGCTTTTCATTGAATAAAAGTAAATTTTCGGTTGTCTTGCCGGTATTTATGGTTCCTAAGCTTTCTAAAGTAGTGGGATTAAATACAGTAAGCCCGGTAAAACTCATATCGGATACATAAGCTTTTCCGGCATCCACTACTTGGATGTAACGAGGTGAATGCAGCTCTTTTAAATTTGATTTTATCAAACCGGTTTTTGAATCCATGCTCCATATAATACCACTATTATTTACCACGATGTAGGCATTGTCATTCCATACATACACACTTTGTCCCACATCGCCCAAAGGCACATCATTCATGCTATAAAAGAAGTTGTTCTGCAATTTTGCCGAATCGTAATTAAAGAAAGAAAGCGAAGCATTTCCGGCAGTGAAGTTACCCTGATTAATCACAAAAAAACCTTTTCCGATGGTATCGGGGAAATCCGGTTTTGGATTATCATCTATTTTCGTACAAGATGCAGTTAGAATCAGCACAAAAGCAACAATTGCACTAATCATTTTGTTAGGATTACCTCGAAAGGTTCTGAAAAATTCAATAATTCTCATTTTGATTTGTTTTAGATTTAAAAGGTATGTTAAAAATTAAATTCGCTTGATAATGTCTCCTGGGCATTGGCCGCCACAACACGGCTTGATAGCTTTTATCGAATATATTATTCACGCCAAACTGCAGATCAAAATGCTTGAACAGCCGGGCATTTATACCAGCATGATGTAAAACATAGGTGGGCAGCACAGCAAAATGTGCTTCTTGGGAACTATAATTCGTATAGCGACTTCCGGTAAGTTCAAACTGATAATACCATCCTATTTTCCCATAATCGACACGAAATATAGCGTTGGCATGATGTCGTGGAATATAAATCAGTTGTCTGCCTGTTGTCAAAGAATAACTTGCAACTGCACTTTCATCTGTTGTGACCGTATAGGCGTAATTATATGATAAATAATAATTTAGCTTATTCGATTTAAAGCGTAATCGCTGAAATATTTCCAGCCCGCGTGCTTTAACTTTTGCAATATTTTCGGGCATCCAATAACGATATGCTGAGGGGCGCCATAAAATCCAATCATCGATCACAGAATAATAAGCTGAAATACGGCTTTCTATTTCAAAATCCTCTTTTTCAATCTGATATCGAACACCCATATCTGCTACCTTCGCCTTTTCAGGCTTTAAGTCGGCACGCCCTCCCGGATACCAATACAAATCATTCATTCCCGGCAAGCGGTAATTTGTTCCTACGCTAAAGTTTAGCGCAATATGTTTCTGTTGCCACGGAAAAATATCCAAATTAAGGGAAGGCATCAGCCCAACAGCAGCAGCGTTCACCCAATTATGTTGTACATTCAATCGTAGTTTTACTGATTCTGACAGGCTATGTCGGCTAACAAGTTTTGCCAAGAGATGTGTTCGACTTGCCGTTTCGGCATAATTGCTTGTACGCACTTGCTCTTCATCAAATGCCAAAAAAATACTTAAACCATGTTTTTCTGCCCATTGATGTTCCATTTTTAGCTGATTCATCCATGCAACTGATTCATTCGTAGACTGAATATGTGTCACCGGTTCAAAGGGAGGAGACTGTGTGCGCGTTAACAGCTCATAATCCATATTATTGAAAAACAAGGCAGTACTTAACTCTGCCGAGCCTTTTTGCCAATAATATTTATAGGATAAAATATTCCTGCTATAATTCTCATTTTGTTGCTCTTTCGGCTGCCCTCCCCTTTCCAAATTAGTCATGATGGCAGGTAAATTGCGGTCGTTCCACTGATTCCAGCTTTGAAATCCAATCTTCGATTTCCCAACAAGCCAGTTTATTTCCTGTAAAAATCCCTTGTCGTAAAATGATGCATTTTTTTGTTTGGTATACTCTTTTGGCCAGCTGGCAGTATTAAGAAATACAAAATCATTCTTCCCCATACGGTTAAACAAACGACTATGAAGCTGTAGCTTATCAGTAGAATATGAAATATCGGCAAAGCTTCCGTAATTGGAGAAGCTGGCAGCCGATTGAATGAGTTTTATTTGCCATCCTTTATTAAAAGAAGCTTTATTTGTCAACGATACAGTACCTCCCAACCCGCCTTTATAGCTATCCGAGGTATTTGCCCATGCCAGTTCAATCTGATCGGCAATAAATACAGGTAATAAAGAAAAATCCACCTGCCCATGCTGGCTGCTATTAATAGGGAAGCCGTTCCACAATACCATTGTATGATTCGCTCCCGTGCCGCGAAACGATACGGTGGAAAGACCTCCCGGACTGTTTGTTTTCACATAAACTGAGCTGTTTTGCCGCAGCAAAATCCCCATATCTTCTGTAATCGACATCTGAAGTGACACGGTATCAAGCTTTTGCCTTTGAGGATGTATTGCTTCCTCCGGCATGCGCACAACCACCTCCACCTGATTAAGCAGTATGGTATCCGCTAGCTGAGCCTTTAGTGGACTACTAAAGAACAGCAGGCATAAAATAAATGCATCCCAACGAACTAAAGCTTGCATCTTCAATGTTTTCAATTACATACTGAATAACAGCACAAAGCTTTTTGGGGTAAGCAATAAATTGTCCGGCAAATTGATTTTTAAAACCAAGCGAAATAATTGAAAAGCCAGCAAACAATTAAGCATACGTCAGATTTTTAAGGTGTTACACCTCAAAACTCCAGGGAAATTTGTCGAAGGATTAAAATGAAAATCGACAAGCCTTTATCCCGAAAGCTTTGTAAATAATTAAATTCAAGGCAGGTCTTCTGACTTACTCACTTCTGGCGGCCTTCCCATCCGTCCCGGAATTTTCCGAGATTGTGACAGTGGCGTGAGGGTTACCAAAAGTCTTTCAACGAGCTTACAGCAGCGGGTACTGTTCAGGATTTACACCTGATTCCCTATTACGAACTGTGTACGAAAGATACACTATGTTCACCTTTCATCGGCAAAAATAACACTTTTGCAATACCAAATGCGGATTGCCCAACTAAAAATTTTCAGAATAGCTTTTCACTTGATTATATCAAACTGATTATGCGGCGTTTATCTTTTTCTTTTGATAAGATTTATAGAGTATCCAAATTCCGGCAATTACAAAAGGAATACTCAGCCATTGTCCCATATTCAAGGTCATGCTCGATTCGAAGCCCACTTGCGGCTCTTTAAGAAACTCCAGGAAAACACGTGAGCCAAATACTAAAATAAGGAACCAACCGAATAAAAAGCCGGGCATGGCCTCCCCTTTCCCACATTTGAAATAGGCCCGAAGTAAGAAAAAGAAGGTGAAAAGATACATGGCACCTTCATAAATTTGAGTAGGATGACGTGGGTCGGCATTCAAAGCCGGATCATAATAGCGAATAAACTGAAAACCCCATGGCAGTTGGGTGATATGCCCAAAAATTTCGGAATTCATCAAATTACCCATACGAATAAAAAAGCCTGCCAAAGCTACCACTATCACAATACGGTCTAAAATCCAAATGAATGGACGTTTTTGACGACGGGAAAACAAATATAAGCCGCCAATTATACCTATAGCAGCCCCATGACTTGCCAATCCTCCTTCCCAAACCTTCAATATCTCAATAGGATTCGCCAAATAATATGAAGGCTCATAAAATAAACAATGTCCTAAGCGGGCTCCCACAACAGTTGCCACCAACATATAGGTTGAAAGTATATCCAACACCTCATTTGGAATATTCTCACGCTTAAATACCCGTTGCATGATGATATAACCTACTATAAATGAGGAAGCAAACAATAAACTGTACCAACGTACCTCATGACCTCCCATAAGTGGAAGCCATTCAGGGAACTGGAACATCACGGGCGACACATCCCAAACTATAAATGACAACATAGCGCTTTTTGTTGCAAATGTACATTATTTTTCAGCCGATAGCAGTAAGTTATCAGGCAATTTAAATTTAGCCTGCATAATTCACCAATTCATAAGCTTGTCGAGCTAACTCTATTGTAACAAGCATATAATCATTTCGTTAGTAGGTTTTAGTGATAATTTAAAAAATGATTATTATAAAATGAATTTTGATTTAATTTTGGCAATTTTTACGTTATGAGTTGTTCGCGGTAGTTGGCTACAGCTTCACAGCTCATGCCTTAAAATTTCTCAAAATTAAATTCATGAATTAAGCAGCTTAGCCTGACATTGTTTACAAGCGTTGAAACTCAAAAGTGGGATAGCCTTTTTCTCCGGCATGATTATAAAAACCTATAAAACGCAATTTAAAGTAATAACCATGCTGATTTCGAATGAAATATGTAAACTCAGGATGTACATCATAATACACCATTCCATTGCTTACATCGCCTTCCACATCTTTCCAATCGTAACCGATTGCATCCTGCCGATTGGTAAATTCCAGCGCCAATGCATCTTCCATGCTAAGCTCATCAAATGGCTTGAGGCTGTCCTGCACGGCAAATGTTTCATGCCGATTTAACAATACACCGGTTACCAAATATGGATATGGCTCGCCAATATTTGTGAATAGTAGCGTAGTATATTGAGTAAAAAGTAAATCATATGATTCCCTATTTGGTTCGGGAAATACCTGTTCATGACTTGCAAACGAAAAATATGCATAATTTGTTTGCGGATCTTTGGTCACGGAAGCAGAATGAATTTCATTTCCATTCAAAAGAGCATATCGAAAATAATAGGTGTCCCCTTTTAAGCTGTCAATGATGAGTTTTCGATAGCCCAACATATTCCCCAAATCATCAAAACCTCGATCAATTACATATAGTTCACTGCTATAAACAGTGTCAGTTTCAAGGATTTGCATCCAATCTTTCAGCGCAGCTTCAGAACGGTTGCCATCAGAAGGATCAAAAGTCATATCCAAGTTAGCAGCATTGCTGACTGCGTCAAAACTATGCTTAGCAGTGCGAGCCGCCATCATGAAATTTGCGGTATTCAAGAGTATATGATATCCCTCTTCATGGCTTTCAAAAATCAGGTCATAAGCTTGTTTATTATTCGAAGCAATGACCAAGCTGTCTTCCAAACTATAATACACTTGGAATTTATAAGTTTGGGTCATTTCAACAGTTTCAGTCACTTTATTTCCCCTGTCGTAAGGCGTAATCCGCTCGTCTTCTTTAAAGCAAGAAGTAAACAAAAAAGGAACTAAGAAAATTATATATAATCTACTCATAATCAACTTATTTTATCTATACGAGCAATAAATTTAATGAAATAGGTTCTTCCCCATCCGACAGGAGATGAATCACCTCCAATACCGTGAACACCGCCGCCGCCACTACTTCCGCGTATCATGACATTGGTATTGTCAAAAAGATTTTTCGCTCCAATTTGCAGCAATAATTTATTGCCTTTAAAATATTTTGTTGCTGACAAATCCATATTGTGATAACCTTCCATGATATATCTAAATATTTCACCATCTTCATCCACAAAAACCTCCGGATAAGCTCCATTATATTTATAATACATGCCGAAATCCAGATTTGGCTTTTGCCAGCGATAATTAACTATTGCAATAATGTCGGCACTGTAAATCATATTCAAATTTGCAGCATTATTTTGCTGTTGAAGTCGTCCGGTATGCCCAAAGCCCAGTTTCATTTCAAGGCGTGGATAAATTCTATTATTAAACTGAAGCTGATAGCCTTGCGTAATCATTTTATCCAGATTTACATAGGTATAAAGTGAGCTTTCCGGGTCAATGGTGGCTAAACTGATGCTGTTTGAAATATGATTATAAAACAAATTCAACTCAAGCCCGTAATCGTATCCGGCTTTCTCCTGATGATATTTGAACGCCATATTTACATTATGCGAGCTTTCGGCTTCAAGTGATTCATTGCCACGTATGTTATGGTTCACATCCACGAACTCCAGATACAATTCTTTCAATGAAGGTGCGCGAAAACCTTTGGCATACGAGCCCCTGAAGCTCAATGCCTCGGCAAAATCATGTTTGATATTCAGAGAATATACCAAAGGAGCTTTATATTTTGTATTAAATGCGTAACGAAGACCCGGCTGAAGCATGCTGCGAGCCCCAATTTGCCATTTCACACTTAAAAATCCGGCAAAATCACCAATAGACTGTTGTAAATCCAAGATACGATTTCCATATCCGTTTTCGTAATTTACATCCATCCCAAGTTGGTAGTTGAATGGGCTTTCATTTGTACTTTTGCTGAATTCTGCACGTAATAAATATTGATTAAAGCGTGAGGTATCCTGATCGAACGTATTGGCTGTGATGGTCTTGTCAAGTGTCGTCAGATCCACAAACCAAGTGTTTTTTATTCGGTCATAATACGAATAAGATGCCAGCACATTCAAAAAACGATTTGTAAATAATTTGGTATTCAAATCCAGCTTGGCTGTCAATCTATTTGTGATAAAATCACTGTCAAAAGCAGTTTCATAATATGGGCGCATCAAATTGCCTTTATCTTTAAGCAACTCATTAAAATATGAGACAGACAAGCCGCTTTGCAGGCTGCTTGTGCGATAATTTAGGCTTGCATCGGTGCCGTATTGCCTTTTAGGCTTCCACAACTTGCTGCGTAGGCTGTCGACCGTGCTGAAGCCGTCGAAAAAATTACGCATGGCAGCAATACTTGAAGACCAATTATTTTTACTAAATGAAGCATCCGCATTAAAGTTATAAACCCCGACCGATTCAAGATATGAGCCGGCACTAACTGCCTGCTTGCGCGTATTTCCGTCACGGGTAATAATATTGATAACGCCTGCCAATGCATTGCTGCCATAAATCACTGACATTGGACCTTCAATCACCTCAATCTGCTTAACATTATGCAGGTTAAGCTGACCTAAATCAATATTTCCGTTCATGCGACCTATAAGAGGTACGCCGTCAATAAGGAATTTGATATGTTCACCACTCAATCCTTGAAGTGTAATGCGCGAACCCAAGGCACCATCAAAAGATGTGCGAATATTTAATTCGCCCGCCATCAGCTCGCTTAAGTTATTGGAAGCCTTGCGACTAATTGCCGAAGCACCAATTACTTTCACTCTAAAAATAGATTTATCAACAGGCTGCGGACTATATTGTCCGGTAACAACCACCTCATCCATATTGTAAACCAAGGGCTGCAAAAGGAGTTTTTTCTTTTCGGACGGATACAATGTATCATGATGCAACTGATAGCCCAAAGCCGAAATTGTCATCAGCATAGGCTGGCGAATATCCACCTCTATACGGCCATCGATATCGCTAATAAGCGTATGCATTACAGCTCCTTTAAAATTACAAAGCTGCAAATGTGCAAACGCAACAGCTTCCTTCGTGCGCTGGTCCTGAAGACGCACCGAAGCAGGCTGAGCCTTAACACTAAAGCTGTTTAGCAATAGTGTTAAAACTAAAGTAATATAAGGTAAGCGAAACATGCTTAACGAATAATCAGTTTTTGACGTTCGATTGTATTTTTCAACACTATTTCAATGATATAAACTCCATCAGTTAATGAAGCAGCAGAAAAAGATTGTGAACTTGAATTATAAAAATCTTTCATCATCACTTGTCTGCCCGACATATCAAAAATATGTATTGCCTTCAAATCTTCAGGATTCTCTAAACCGATATGTATTTGTCCTTTACCGGGATTTGGATAAATCACCGCTCGTTGCTCCTTGCGTATCTCAGTCAAGTCGGCATAGGATATCAATTGTTTTCGTAGACCGGTTTCTCCGCTTGCGGTTCCACTGAAATAATTAAAATCAAGTTTGTATACATCTCCGGCACGATCTTTTACAAAATATGTGGTGGAATCTTGTATGGTCCAAGCAAACTCACTCATGCTGAATTCTTTCCAGTCATGACCTATGGGAGTTTTATAGTATTCAAACTCTTGATTAAACCAATTAGTAAAGTCGGCTTCAACAGGATGATATTTTACGGTGCCCACATCCAAATTATTTAATACGCCCACCACAATATAATATGAGGGATTCCCTTCATTATCAAAGACGATGGAAGCATACCTACTCCATAATAAATCCCATTCATCGATATCCGGCTCACGGTCAATCAGACTTTGAGTCCGCATATTGTAGTAAATAAACAATCGATTATCCTGATAAGGAGTCACATCAATGCCTTCAACTACTTCATCGCTTCCATCCAAGTTGGCATATCTGAAACTAAAGCTGTTTAAGGTCGAATTTTTAAGTTCAACCCAAAGTTTTTTAAGGCTGCCATTGGCTAATTTTATTACAAAGAGCGAATCACCTACCACATTATGCGTGATCATATTATAAATTCCCCATCCATAATCGGGATGACCTAATGCATTGCGACTGAATGCACCATCTTCCCAAATTGTATCGGAATTATACATCGGAATCCAATTGGCAAAGCCGAGCGTATCTACAGCATTCCAAGCGGCTGTATCTCCATGAGGGTAGGTGAATAACTCTACGCCCATGCCGTCGTTGATAAGGATTCCCGCACTCCAACGATTGGTATAAAAACCAATATCCCAATTGTCGCGAGATACCGTTTTTACAGTTCCGTTTTTAAGGCTGTAGTACACATCAGATTCGTAATTGTTGCCCATAGTAACCGTATCATTTACGGCATCGGCAAACGACAAAGCTCCAAAGCTTAAGAGCATTATAACTAGTATGTAAAATTTTTTCATGAAATTGAATTTTTATAATTAATTCTATAGCATTAATCTTGGCCATTATGGTAACAGCAATAGCTTGATTTTGTTGAATTATGCTACAGAAAACAATAATTTTTAACAATCAGAAAGGAAAACCGCTTAATTCATCAAGCAATTTCCCAAAAAATACGACTATAAATACAAAATCAGCTTTATGATAGGAAGTATAAAGGAGGTGCCCGATTCGCAAAATATTCCGAGGCATTGCATAGTGCCTTTAAAATATTTACAGCGAAGTTTGGTGTATAAGTTGTTGAGTAGATTGCAATTGTATTATTATCCGGACATAAACAGGCCGATTGGAGGCTAGGCTCAAGCGGAAGATTCGATTTTTTAAAAGTAATAAATGTCGCTTGTTCATCATCACCGGTTTTTGGTTTGATGAATAAATTTTTGCCTTCAAAAAAATCAACATGATAAATGCGCTTTTGGTGAAATATAATTAGCTCACCAATTACCAACCACATGAATGCTAAAATCATCAGCAGTTTGAAGCCAGAAAAAATGCGTAGCTTTTTCATAATACGCTTGCAAAAATATAATTTTCCATCAACAAAATCGCAATTCCGAAAAATCGCATTCAAGCAGATGATTTATATCAGCATTTGAAAACTTTTTGACACAAAAAAACCCGAAACAATGGTTTGTTCGGGCTTTTCTCAGTAGCTGTTGCTTTATTTGAATTCCTTTTTCAATTGCTCTACCCATTTTTTCACACGCTCATCGGTTAAATCAGCCTGACGGTGAGCATCAAGGGCTAAACCGACAAAATGATCGCCACGCTCAGCCAATGAGAAATAATAATCATAACCTTCTTTAGGCCAGAAGCCTACTACCACAGATTTATCGGGTAAACGACAATAAAGTGTACCCATTCCGTCAACAAAACTTTCAGGATATTCGCGCTGATCACCCAAGCCATATAAAGCAAGTTTTTTATCGCTGAAATCAATTGATGATAGAAAATCAATGAAATCTTCCCAGTCATCTTGCATGCCGCCAATACCCCAAGCTGAGGTACCGAAAATAAGGTTTTTATATCCCGCAATCAAATCGACTGAAGCTTTCTTAATATTGTGAATCTCAGCCTTTTTACCTAATATCTTTTGAATCTTTTCCGCAACTGCTTTGGTGCTGCCATGCGTAGATCCGTAAAAAATTCCAACAGTTTCCATATATTCCTTATTTATAACGATTCTAAATTTCGTGCAAAAGTACACTTTTTCCGGATATTTCAAATTTTGAAGTGAATAGCGACAAATACTACCGCTCTTTCATATCTAAAATCCGACTGAAATTGATATATTCAACAATCAATAGCCGATTTTTGTTTTTCAGGCAAGAGTTTTTTTGAAAAGAAAAGCAATTTCAAATGCGTTATTTAACCTGCTTAATTCATGAATTATGCAGGTTAAAAACCGGACTTCAACTGTTCGGCTGTAATAAGTTTATTTAAAATGGCATAGACGGTAAGGCCTGAAACTGTTTTAATTCCAAGTTTACGAGTAATATTTTTCCGATGCGTCATCACCGTATGTATGCTGATAAACAGTTTTTCGCTTATTTCATTATTTGTCAAGCCGAGTGCAACATATTTCAGTATATCGGTTTCCCGGTCGCTTAGTGTACTTTCGTCAGCCGGAGCAGGCAGCCCGACACGTTCAACAATAAGCTCAAATTGTGCTACAAGCTCTGCCCGACTTGCACAACTTGGCACCACAAAATCAAACTGAGCCGCCACGGCATGGTCAAGTGGATCTTTAGCGAGTGCAACCCATACAGCTTGAGAAAGCTTCGGGTCGCTACGATTAATTACCATGCCCGAAGGCATTAATTCCGGATTCATTATAATAAGGTCGGCTCCGGTTTTACGTAAAATTTGCGGTAACTTTTCAAGCCGCATATTGGTTTCTTCCACACGGTGACTCAAACGCATCTGACTAAGCAAGGTTTTAATTCCCTCGCGTAGTAAAAATGAAGGTTCTGCAATAAATACTTTTATGGCTCCCATTTTATATCGTTTTATTAAGCCAGACGGGCTATTGCCTTTTCCATTTTTTCAACTATGGGAACCAAAATCATATCTTCAATACGACAATGGTTATTGAGGTCGAGCTCCAGCTCAAACAAATCGTGCAACATCACATTTAATAAGCGGCTATCTTTCGGACTGGGTAAGTATTTGAGAATAATTTGTTTTAAGTCGTACAGTTTCTCCTCAATGTCGCTATGGTCTTCCTCGTATTGGGAGATGGAATATGCCTCCAAATATGCATTCAGCTCTTCTTTGCTAATATTGTTATCCAAGTATTGCTCCAAAGCCATTGCATAAGGATAAACCCGATTTTCTTCTATTTCAATATGCATAACAAGCTCTTTCTTATACTGTTGAAAGAAATCCGATAAAAGATTTTTTGTGTCCTCAGCCAAGATATCATCCGCAAGAAGACGATCTAAAATAGCTTCAATCTCAGGCACCTTAAACTCCAAATAATAATTATGGGTTTTGTGCAAATAGTCCACCAACATACCGGCTTTAATCTTCAACAGGTTTTGAAGCGGGAAATACGATCGATTATGATAGGTATTTATAAGGTCAAGAAAAAAATTAAGGTCTACATTGTGTTCGCGACAAACCGTTTCAACCGATTTTTCACCAAAGCCGAGCTGGATGCCAAAACGATTAATAACGTGCAGAAGATGGTGATTCAAATGAATGACATCCACCATTTTCATCTCTTTGTGTATAAGCATAGTAAGTTTTATTCAGGGATTTGCAACTGCAAAAATATCAATTCCTTTGTAACTTACCAATATCTTGTTAACCTGCTTAATTCACGAATAGCTATTCTACTATATTTATCAATGGCACTTCATAACTTGCAAATTATATTTTTTAGCCTAATTTTGGCGACTCATGGACGAACAGCTTTTATATCAAATTGCATTAACCCTAATCCCCGGAGTGGGAGATGTGAACGGCAAGCGTTTGGTTGCCTATTGCGGCGGAGCTGAAGCTGTGTTCAAAGAAAAAAAACGTCAGCTGGAAAAAATCCCGGGCTTGGGAAGCTATAGTATTCAAAATATTTTAAAGTTCAATGACTTTTCACGTGTAGAAGCTGAAATAGCATATGCCGAAAAGCATAATATACGGCCACTATTCTATCTTAACCCGGATTATCCCAAGCGTTTACAACATTGTGCGGATAGCCCTTTGGTGCTTTACCACAAAGGCAATGTCCCCCTAAATCATCAGCGTGTAATAGGTATTGTCGGGACCCGACATCCCACCGAATACGGTAAATATTTTACGGAACAATTGGTCGAAGCCCTTCGCGATGACGATTTATATATCGTTAGCGGACTTGCTTACGGCATTGATACAAGCGCTCATCGTGCATCTGTTCAAAACGGTATTCCTACCATTGGAGTGCTTGGGCATGGTCTCGACAGATTGTATCCGGCAGTAAATCGCCCACTTGCTTCACGTATGCTCGAAAATGGAGGTTTAGTAACTGAATTTATGAGCGGCTCCAAACCCGACAGGGAAAACTTCCCCAGAAGAAATCGTATCATTGCCGGAATGGTTGATGCATTGATAGTAGTGGAATCGGCAAAAAAAGGAGGAGCACTTATTACAGCCAATATTGCAAGCACATATAATAGAGATGTATTTGCAGTACCGGGAAGAGTGGGCGACCCTTTTAGCGAAGGATGTAACTTTTTGATTCGAACCAATCAAGCCGAGCTATTGGAAAATGCCCAAAACCTACGATATATCATGGGCTGGGAAAAGAAAAACAAGTCAGCTGCACATCAAACCAAGCTTTTTAGGGAGTTTTCCGATGAAGAAAAAATAATTATGGATTTATTTGAGGAACAAAATGAATGCGGTGTGGATGATATCATGGTAAAAAGCAAACTACCTGCCTCAAAGTTGGCTGCACTGCTCCTTAGCCTTGAATTTGATGGAATTATTACGGCTTTGCCGGGTAAAATATATCGAAAAAATTAAGCTATAAAACGAAATTCACCTCCAAGATTTGGTTATAAATAAACAATAACCACAATAATTTATGAGAGATTTTCGCATCAAAACATCTTTAACAAAGATGAAAGCAGTATATTTGAAAGCTTTATTGTAATTTTGTCAAAAAATTAATTGCGCAAGAAATATGAAAAAACATTTACTCATTTTAGCACTGAGCCTGCTTATCGGCTCCACAGTATTCGCACAAGAAAAGGCGTTTCAGTTTGGATTCAAAATAGCTCCAAGTATGAGTTGGCTGAAACCCACTACCACAGATTATGTGAATGAAGGCGTCAAAATCGGATTCAACTGGGGCTTTGTAGGTGATATTTACCTCATGGAAAACTATTCTGTGCAAACAGGATTCAATGTATTATACGTAAACGGCAGCTACTCATACCCGGATAAAATAGAATCTAACGGATTAGATTATATTGGCAAAACCGAAAGGGATATCCGATTGAAGTACATACAAATACCCGCTGTTTTACGTATGCGCACCAATGAAAATAACCGCCTTTCCTACTATGCAGAAGCCGGTTTGGGAATTGCTTTCAAAACGGGAGCCAAAGCAGATGACTTCTTCCGTGCCAATGAAGGGAGTTTCACAGAAACAAAGGAAGACCTGCATGTTTCAAAAGAATATGCATTAACCCGTGAGTCACTCATTTTAGGTGGTGGTGTATTCTATAATCTTGGGGGCTCAACCCGCTTGTTTGGTGGTCTACGCTTTGACAATAATTTCATCGACATACTTAAATATACGAACAAGGTTCAACAGGATGTTAAAAATAACGGCATCGCTAACTTTATTGAACTAAATATAGGCGTTTTACTATAGTTGATTAAGTGAAAATAGCCCTCGTACAAAGTAGTTTTTATCCGGCTGATACCGAGAAAAACACGCTTATTATTTTGGATGCTGTCCGTAAAGCCCGCGAGCAGCAAGTAGGGTTTATTATTTTTCCCGAACTCTCATTAAGCGGATTTCCGCTGCACGATATAGTAAGCTATGAAGGCTTTTTACAGCAATCTGAAGACAGACTGCATCAAATAGCTGCCGAATGCATGGATATTGCCTGCCTTGTCGGCCTACCCTATCGAAAAAAATCGAATGGCAAAACTGAGCTCATTAATGCCGCAGCCTTTTGCTACAAAGGGCAGATTGAAATTTTCGGCAAAGTAAGGCTGCGTAACAACTCATTCTTCAATGAGTCGCGTTATTTTAGTGCTTGCGAAGAACCAAAGCTATTACACTTTAGCGGAAAACGCTTTCAAATAGCACTTGGTGAAGATATTTTAGCATTAAATGACAGCCCTTCTGCCCTGCCAGCAGCCGATTTCATCATTGCCTTGGACACACAAGCATTCGATTACGGCTTACCGGAAAGGCGAGCTAAAATGCTGCGAGAAATTGCCATCAGCAAAAACTGCCCAATCTTGTTTGTAAATCATGTGGGTGCACAAACAGAGCTTATCTTTGAAGGCGGCTCCATGGCAATAAGTTCGAAAGGAGAAATTGCAGCAGCAGCCAAGCTGTTTCAAGAAGACATTATATACTTTGATACTGAGCTGATTACAGACAGTAAATTCAAAGCAATAGAAGAAGTATTCCCTGCCAAAATTGCACTTATTCAGGATGCTTTGATATGCGGTATACGCGAGTTTTTCCACAAAAACAATTTTCAAAAAGCAGTACTGGGCTTATCCGGCGGCTTGGATTCAGCTGTGGCAATGGTATTGGCAACCAAAGCGCTAGGACCTGAAAATGTGTTGGGGCTGATGATGCCCTCACAGTTTTCAACTGATCATTCCGTAAAAGATGCGCGAGATTTAGCTGAAAATTTACATACAACCGCCGAACTCATACATATTGAACCACATTATCAAACTATTGTGGATAGTTTGCAGCCACTTTTTCAGTCAAAGCCATTTGATGTAACTGAAGAAAATATTCAAGCGCGTATACGCGGTTTATTACTTATGGCTGTATCAAATAAAATGGGATATATCTTATTGAATGCCAGCAATAAAAGTGAAGCTGCGGTAGGTTATGGCACATTATATGGCGACATGAACGGAAGTATTTCTGTTTTAGGAGATGTGTATAAAACAGAAGTGTACGAATTGGCAGCATATATCAACTGGGAAGAAGAAATTATTCCATGGAACATCATCCATAAACCGCCATCAGCCGAGTTAAGCCCGGATCAAAAAGATAGCGACAGCCTCCCCCCTTATGAGGTGTTGGACGCATTATTATATGGATATATTGAAGATGGCAACACAGTGGAAGAACTGATAGCCAAAGGATTTGAAGAAGAAATGACAAAACGCATTACAAATCTGGTCAACAGAAATGAATTCAAGCGTTTTCAATCAGCCCCTGTATTAAAGATATCGCCTAAAGCTTTGACAACAGAAAGGAGAATGCCTTTATATCCGACACTATCCCATTAAGTGTGTAAGTTTTAATCAGAGGGTCTTGCTTTACAGTTG
>CAZDWA010000021.1:0-30675 GCA_964509065.1 uncultured Lentimicrobiaceae bacterium | reverse complement strand
GTCCGGACTTTGAACCCCCTGATTAATTACTTACACAGATTGTGGGATACTCCCGAAAATTACCCGGTTTGATAATATTTACCACAATCAATCCTACTGTTACAGCCAATACCGTGGTTAACAGATACAAACTAATTGTTTTTAAGCCAATCCGCGACAAACGCGACACATCATCCAAGCCGGCAATCCCACTGATAAGCGATACAATGATAAGCGGAACTGCAATAAGCTTCAATAAATTGATAAAGATTGTACCCCAAGGTTTAATCCAGTTGCTTGTAAACTGATGCCAGCCAAAATGCACAGCTATGACACCAAATAAAATTCCTGCTGCAAGCCCAATTAAAATTAACACATAAAGCGGTAAGGATTTTTTCATCTAACAAGGGTTTCTGAGATAAATATGCCGTAATAATCTTCAAAAATAGAACATTTAAAAAAAACGACTGTTATATTATCAAACTATTATGCTTCAAAAAGTAGTTAGCAACAAAAAAACTCGTTGAAAATCATATCAAGCGTTCTGAAAAAGTAGTACTTTGCAACAAAAAACATTCGCATATGCATATTACAAGTATTGCAACTTTTATTCTTATTTCAATTTTTGTACTTGGCGCCATCTTATCGTGGTATATATTGCTTTTCGGCAAATTCAAAACATGGTATTTTCCTCCTATTTTAAAGGAAGAGAACTTAAAGAAAGGCTTTTTGATACAATCATTTGTATTTATTTTTGCTGCAGCCATTGCCTATATGCGTCTTGGTCAGCTTCAGCAGGAACATACCGATAATGTAATTGAAAACATGATATACGGATTATCCAGTTTGCTGTTATTCAGGGCAGTAGGTGATTTTAAAAGTTTTGGCTTATTTGCAGCTGAAATAACAATGCCCTATGCTAAAATAGAGAAGAAACTATATATCCCGATATTTTTGTTTCTGTTCATTTTGAGTATTTTTCTGGCAGCCGGTTAATTATTTTTCCTGCAAATGAAAAAATAATATATCTAGCCTGCATAATTCACCAATTCATAAGATTCTAAATCAAGCTTATCGACCATTCCGTTCAGGTAGATTATTTCGGTACTGATTATGCAAACAATAAAAACGTGTCGTTTAAAGCGCGCAATCATCTGCAGGTAAAGAACACTCTGTTGATTTATGAAATGTATTTACTGATTATATCAAACAGCTCTTTCTGTTGATAGGGTTTGAAAAGATAGGCACTCACCCCTGCTTTAACCATATTATCTGCTGCTTCGGTAGTTACATTTCCGGTAATCATTACTATCGGGATTTTCGATTTATCAAGATCTGGTAAAGCCCTAACTTTGCGTGTAAGCTCAAGTCCGTCGATACGAGGCATAAACATATCGCTAAGTAGGATATCATAGTTTCCTGATACAATCTTATTAAAAGCTTCCTCCCCATTATCCACCAAATCAATGGTTGCTCCTGTCCGCTTTAATATGGTTTTAAGTAACAACACATTAAAGTAGTCGTCATCGGCAATTAGGATGCGCAAATTCGGAACATGAATAACATTAACAGCCTCTGAAATTTTTGAAGGCAGTGCATCCGCCGTACCGGTAGCATAAGGAATCTGGAAAGAGAATATCGAACCTTTTCCCTTTTCACTCTTTACTTCAATACCTCCTCCCATCTCTTCAACAAGCCGTTTGGTTACTGTAAGGCCAAGTCCTGTACCGATAATCCACTTAGAAAAACTATCGTCGGAATGTACCCGGCTGTATTCATTGAAAATATTAGCTAAATGCCCGGCTGAAATGCCAATTCCCGTGTCCTCAACCGTTACTTGAAGAATGGATTTTCCATTTTGAACTGTAACAAACGCATCGATGGTTATGCTGCCTTTGAGTGTATACTTCACAGCATTGCTTATCAGGTTGTTTACAACTTGACGAAGCCGCACCTCATCGCCAACCAGCACATGCTTTGGTTTGACAATATTCGTCTTGATGTTAAGCCCTTTTTCTTTAATCATCTGCTCGAATGAGCGAATACACTGATGTAGAGTTTGCTCCGGGCGGAATGGATTCTGGAGAAACGTCATCTTTCCGGCCTCTAACTTCGAGAGGTCAAGGATATCGTTGACGGTGGTAAGAAGAATTTCGGAAGAGCCCAATATTCCTGACAGATGTTCGAATTGTTCCTCATTCATCTCCGACTGCTGCAGTTGTTCAGCAAATCCGATTACCGAAGAAAGCGGAGTTCTGAATTCGTGGCTCATATAGGCCAAAAAACGTCTCTTTTCTTCGGCTTCCTGTAGTGCCTTTTCGCGGGATTCTTTCAGCATTTGCTGATAGCGATTATTCGCAATCAGCATCCAAGCTAAGGCAAGAGCCAACAACAACGCTCCAATTACAGAGGTGATTAGCACAGTGTGCAATATATTTGCTGAACGAGTAACCATATTGGCTGACTGATTGCGGAAAACACTCTCTTTTTCAACAGCTATATCTTTCAGGGTAAATAGTATAGCTCTTATCTCATCCATCAGTGAATTATTCAGTCTAATGAGCCGAAGTTCACTCTGCCGCAATTCATTTTGATGCCGCAACTGATTCTGTAGCTGTGCCTGAAAGTGGGTATTGGATTTATTTATGATGTCTTCGGCAAAATCTTGTAACGAAAAAGCGGTATCAGCGGCCCCTGCATCCTCTATATCAGATGATTCGGATGGGACTCCCTGCTTTACAACAACTTTGGCATTAATTGTTTCCTCTTTCTCTTCACCAACCAAAAACGATTTAATATGGCCGAACAATCCCTTTTTCCGTGTACCAACCGTTTTTGTATAATCCAGTGTATCAATTGTAATTTCTGCTGCTGTGGGTGGATACTTTTGTGCCACCAACGCCTCTATAGGTTTTTCAAATAGTGTAGATTCCATCTTAGCGGTCATGACGATTAGCGAATCGACCAAGCGTTTTAGCTTAATATATGAATAGGCTTCGCGATCACGTTCATCGATGATTTTCTGAGCTTCGCCTTTCTCTCCAGCCGGGCTGAAAGGTAGAATCATCGTTTGCAAAGTATCTAGATGACTTACCAAACGTCCAACCTGCATACGGTAATTATCAAAATGCTGCTTGTCATAACTCAGCGTGTATTCCTTAAACTCATTTTCGGCAAGAAACAAGGCCTCCAAGGTGTTCTCTACCTGCATAACCGGCTGACGACTATCCTGAAGAATAATCAAAGCAGTGGAAATCTCATTCTTCTGCTTCTTGCGGATAGTCAAGGCTGCTACTGTAGCAGCAACTATCATTATCAACAATAGTGTAGCCAATACAGGCATTAAACCTATTCTTTTAAAAATCTTCTTCATACTGTAGGAAGAATGAATCATTAAAACATAAATTAGAGAAAGGAATTCTCATAATGAGGGACAAAGTTACCCAATCTTTTTGTCCATTCTGTATATCTTACGAATAAAACCTAAATCCATCAAACCAATGTTTGAAATTTTCGGTCCGAAAACCATCTAGTCTGACTTATTCATAAAATAAAAAAATATAGGTTAAAAATATTACTATCTTATTGAATATAAGCATGTTTTTATTCCAAAATAGCCCACATTATGAGCAAAGATAAAACAAAAACAGTAAGCACTAAAACCTCAGAAAATAAATTCACTCAAACTGCCTTTTTAGTCTATCAGATGTTGGTAAAAAGAAGATAAAAGTTCGGTTGGCAACAGAGCAATTATCAAGTGATAGCAGCCTTCCTTTCATCAAATAAGTGGACAAAAACATAGATCTGATGAAAGTATGAAGACTGTTTAGATGAGATTAAGAGTCTTCTTTTTCAGCGCATCATGCAAATAGCTGTCGGATATGAAGATGCTAACAATTGTAATACTTTGCGCAATAATGGAGTTTTAAAAATATACTGTGAGATAAAGCTAAAGGTGAATTATGCAGGATAGGTGAATTAAGCAGGTTAAAAGCTTTGGATCATTTGCTCCGGAAATAATAATGCCTTTTGCTAAATTGGAAAAGACAGTTTATGTTCCAGTATTCTTGTTTCTTTGCATTATTACCTGCATAATTTACCAATTCATAAGCTTGTCAATCAGTATTTGTTGTAATTGATTTGTGATCAATCTGTTAGAATGTTTTGCGATGATATAGAAAAGTGTGTATTTAAATGTGAATTTTGATTAAATTTTGGCAATTTTTGCGTTATGAGTTGCTCGCAGTAGTTGGCTACAGCTTCACAGCTCACGCCTGAAAATTTCTCAAAATTAAATTCATGAATTAAGCAGGATTAATGTTTTTCTGGCAGCCGGTTAATTATTTTTTCCTGCATCCTAAAAAATATATGTACCTTGCAACTGCATAACTGCTGTTATGCAATGTAACTTCAAAAAAAACCGTCAATCAGTTGATGTTTTTCGCTGGTTCGGTTGAAAAGCAAAATTTTGCTAACTATTATTTTTAATACAAGATTCTGACATTCAACTTAAAAATAACGTATCTATTATGAGTAAGTCTTCAACAGAAAAAGAATTAAACATCAATGGAAAGAACTATCGTTTTCATTCATTACGAAATTTCGATCCTGCTATTATCGAGCGTTTACCGTTCAGTATTCGCATTTTATTGGAAAACATTATCCGAAATCATGACGGTTTCAGCATCACGGACGATCATATCAACACCTTGGTAAACTGGAGTCCTGAAGCTATCGACAAGGATATTCCGTTTATGCCGGCACGCATACTCATGCAAGATTTTACGGGAGTCCCTGCTGTAGTAGATATGGCATCACTACGTTCCGAGTTTGTTCGTCATGGTAAAGACGGTCAAAAAATCAATCCTGCCATACCGGTTGATCTGGTTATCGACCATTCCGTTCAGGTAGATTATTTCGGTACTGATTATGCATACGATAAAAATGTGTCCTTGGAGTATGAGCGCAACAAAGAGCGCTATGAATTGCTGAAATGGGCACAAAAAGGATTAAATAATTTCACTGTCGTACCTCCGGGCATGGGTATTTGCCATCAAGTCAATCTGGAATACTTGGCAAAGGGCGTAATAGCTCGCGATGGATGGTTGTTCCCCGATACCCTTGTAGGAACAGACTCCCATACTCCCATGGTAAACGGCATAGGTGTTATCGCTTGGGGTGTTGGCGGCATAGAAGCGGAAGCTGCCATGCTGGGACAGCCTATCTTCTTCACTTGTCCTCAAGTAGTTGGATTAAAACTTAGCGGAAAGATTCCCAACGAATGTACCGCAACCGACTTGGTGTTGTCTATCACAAAACTCTTACGTGATACCGGTGTAGTAGGTAAATTTGTGGAGGTATTTGGCGACGGCCTCGATTATTTATCGGTAACAGACCGTGCGACAATTTCAAATATGTCGCCCGAATTTGGCTGCACCGTAACTTATTTCCCAATTGATAAGCGCACATTGGAATATATGCATGTAACCAATCGAACTGCCGAACAAATTGAAATAGTTGAACAATATTGCAAAGAAAATCTCTTGTGGCGCACAGGAAATGAAGAAATAAATTATTCTACGGTTGTAGAATTAGATCTTTCAAGCCTTGAGCCAACCGTTTCAGGTCCAAAACGTCCACAAGACAAGATTTTGGTAAAAGATTTAGGTTCAGCCTTTTCAAATATATTGAAAAATGAATATCGTCGGGAATATCAACCCAAAAACCAGCGCAACGAATATGCTTGGCTTATTGAAGGAGGTTCAGGCACTGAATTTACTTTTGGCACAGTGCCAATGAGCGGCGAACTGCATTCGGAGGTTATTGCCAACAATCAATTACATTCGGTGCGCATCAAACAAGCTAATAATGAGTTTGTGGTAAGCGATGGCAGCATTGTGATTGCAGCTATTACGAGTTGTACCAATACATCCAATCCTGCAGTAATGGTAGGAGCCGGACTTTTGGCTAAAAATGCGGTTGAAAAAGGCTTGCGTACAAAATCATGGGTAAAAACATCGCTTGCTCCCGGTTCAAAGGTAGTAACCAAATACCTTGAGCGTTCTGGTTTGAGCAACTTCCTTGAAGCCTTGCGCTTTCATACCGTCGGTTATGGTTGTACATCATGTATCGGCAACTCAGGACCTCTGCCTCCGGCTATTGCAAATGCAGTTGACAAGGGAGAGCTTGTGGTGGCATCTGTGCTTTCGGGGAACAGAAACTTTGAAGCGCGTGTTCATCCGCAGGTAAAAATGAATTTCCTGATGTCACCCATGTTGGTTGTAGCCTACGCTTTAACGGGTCGTGTGGATATGGATTTAATCAATGATCCAATTGACTTTGACCCCAATGGACAAGCCATTTATTTAAAAGACATTTGGCCTTCGCGTGAAGAAATTCAACAAACCATGAATGACTGCATGAAGCAAGGAGATTTTGAAGAAGTGTATGATGTCATCTTTGACGGCTCCACCGACTGGCAAAACCTAGAAGTAAGCTTGGGCGAAAACTTCGAGTGGGACCCTCAATCCACTTATATCAAAGAAGCTCCTTTCTTTGAAAATATGAGTGCTGAACCGGAAGCAGTAAACGATATTCAAGATGCACGAGTATTGCTGTATCTGGGTGACTCTGTCACTACGGATCATATTTCGCCTGCCGGCTCCTTCAGTGAAGATTCTGCCGCAGGGCAATATTTAGTCGAAAATGGAATCGCAAAAGAATATTTTAATTCTTACGGCTCACGCCGAGGAAACCACGAGCTGATGATGCGCGGCACTTTCGCCAATGTGCGGATTAAAAACAAAATCACTGATAAAGAAGGCGGATTTAGTCGCCATCTGCCTACGGGAGAAGTGAAGTCTGTATACGATACCGCCATGCAATACAAAGAAGATAATACGCCTTTGATTGTATTGGCAGGAAAAGAATACGGTTCCGGCTCATCGCGCGACTGGGCAGCAAAGGGAGCATTCTTGCTTGGGATAAAAGCAGTAATAGCCGAAAGCTTTGAGCGAATACATCGAAGCAATTTAGTGGGAATGGGCGTGGCTCCTTTGGTATTTACAAATGGAAATAATGCCGAACTGCTTGGGTTGGACGGGACTGAATATTTTACAATCAGTGGGCTGTCAAGCGAATTAAAGCCTCATAAGCTACTGGATGTGAAAGCAGTACACTCGAATGGAAAAATTACTGAATTCCAGGTAGAAGCACGTTTCGATTCGGAAATTGAAATTGAATATTATAAAAACCAAGGTATTTTACAGTATGTTTTCAGACAATATTTGAAAAACAGCTAAACTGTAAAACCACTACTGAACTTCTTACTGATTTAACAAGTGGAATCCCGTAACTATGAGCGGGATTCCATTATTCATTTGTTATTAATACCATGAGTCAATTGCCAAGTTTTGCTGAAAAAGTCATTGCATTCAATCGGAATCTTTGGTTTAATGATGAGCTGCCCACAGATTTCAAAGTGCTCAATCCATTTGTGGATAATCCTGAAACAATGGAGGTAATGGAACTGTTTTATCGCAAGTTTTATAACGACAATAGGATGCGAAAATTCATTATTGGTATTAATCCCGGGCGACATGGTGCAGGTGTTACCGGCGTTCCATTTACCGACACCAAAAGACTGGAAACAGCTTGCGGCATACCCATGAAAAGTGTTTATACACATGAAGTTTCATCGGTTTTTGTATATGCTATGATTAAGGAATTTGGTGGAGTAAATGAATTTTACAAACAGTTTTATATCAACTCCCCTTTTCCGTTGGCAATCATTCGAAAACAAAAAAGCGGCAGCTGGGTAAATGCCAATTATTATGATGATAAAGAATTATTTAAGTGCCTGAAATCATATATGATTCAAACGCTTAAAAAGCATATTGAGCTTGGGCTTGATAGCAGCAAGGTCTTTGTTCTCGGGAAAAAGAATGCAGATTATATTCGTGCACTCAATAAGGAGCAAAATTTATTCGGAGAAATCAGTGTATTGGAACATCCACGCTATATCCAACAATACAAATCCAAGGAGCAACAATTATATATTGATAAGTATTTAAGTGTACTAACTTCTTAACCCTGCTTAATTCATGAATTGGTGAATTATGCAGGTAACAGCTTGGCGGCAATTGTAGGCTGCAATTCTTTAAGAAAATCAAGCAAAAAAGGTAATTCATTGATTTCCTCATCAATGAGGAATCCATTATATGTAATTACATCAACATCAATGGTACGTGGTGCGTTTTTATTTTCGGTACGTATCCTGCCCTGCCTTGCTTCAATATGCTTTAATGCCATTTGCAATTCCGTTAAACTCTTTTTTGTTTCAAGCAGTACCGCAGCATTTAAAAAATCATCTTGCTCGGTAAACTTTAATGCTTTTGTACGCACAAACTCGGTGCGTTGACTAATGAATCCCAAATGCTCCAAAGCATCCAAAGCTTTTGCAAAATTTTCTTCCGCATTTATATTTGAGCCTAAAGCTATCATGGCTGTTTTATATCTGTCGGCATCGGATACCTTCACAAATACATTATCGGCAAAACGTAAGGCATGAGGTTTTTCGAGCTTTACTTCAATGCTTTCAATGGAAGGATGGTAATCCCTAACGGTTTCATAAATCTTTTCAGCAAGGTAGTCGATTAAATTAAATTGCTGTTGGTCAACTAATTTCACTAGCTGTTTTTTCAGTGGTTTATAGTCGATGGCATGTGCCACATCATCCGTTATCACAGCTTGATTCGCATTATATTTAAACGAAATTGAAATAATTACATCCTGCAGTTTGCGCTTTTCCCAATCGAGGAAACCGATATAAGCTCGGAGCCTGAGATTTTCAATGGAAATAGTCGTTAGTTTGGGTAATGAATTGTTATACATTGTTTAAGATTTGCTTTTTAAAATTTTGTTTGTTGATACACTATTGTTTCAGATTAAATGATCTCCCCCGTCGATATATAAAATTTGTCCGGTTACAAATTTAGCATTTAGCAAAAAACGAAATGCATGTATTATTTCGGTAATATTTCCAATGCGTTGCAGCGGAATATCTTTGGCAAGCTCCATCAAGTAGGCTTCATCCTTATCTTTTGGAGGCAAAATAAGGCCGGGTGCAATTGCATTTACCCGAAAGTGAGGCGCAAGCTGTACGGCGGATAATTTGGTGAATTCTTTCAACAGCTTTTTGCTAAGCAAATAGTCCAAATGATTTGTAAAATTCTTTTCAACTTTCGTATCCAAGAAATTTATTATTTCTCCCTTTTCATACACTCGTGCAAATGCTTTTGTAAGCAAGTAAATGCTTTCAAAATTAATCTGCATTTCTTTTTGCAGCATACTGCTTCCCACATCTTCAAAGCCGGAAGGACGAAAGTCCGATGCCGAATTAACCAGCAAATCAAGTATGATGTTTCTATCTTTATACGACTTAAAGATATGGTCGTAATCATTTTCAGCCAAAAAATTAATTCCTACCAATTCCACCTCAATAGAATGATGCGTTTCAAATTCGTCTTTTAAGACTTGTACTTTTTCAACCGAACTATTATAATGAAGTATAAGATTAAAGCCTTGACCAGCAAGCTCTTGAGCAATTGCTTTTCCGATTCTATCGGCACTGCCGGTTATCATTGCATATTTTTTCATGGGTTCCAGCTGTTTCTTGATTTTTTTATTCCATAACAAGGAATGAAAGCAGAAAAAGAAGCAAAAAAACTTCAATTATTTTCTATTTCATGCTTTTACGCCACTTACTTGTATTATTAACACGAAAACTTGTCAAAAGTTTCAACAGCTAAAATAAGTTTAAATTTGCTGTTTTTATTCACCAAAATTTAAATATTCAAATCAAATGGCGGAAAAAGCCTCCAAATCTGTTCATAGCCAAGGTCGTGGTTGGATTTTAATGGCATTGATGTTTACCATTATGCTTGCCGCGATGGATACGACGATTGTATCCACTGCCATTCCGCATATTGTAGGTGATTTGGGAGGCTTTTCACAATTCAGCTGGGTATATTCTATTTATCTTTTGGCGCAAACCGTCACCATTCCACTATATGGGAAGCTTGCCGACTTATATGGACGCAAGCCTATTTTGCTTTTCGGGATGCTGATATTCATTATTGGTTCTGTAGCATCTGCCGCATCTTGGAATATGATGGCGCTTATTGTATTCCGTGGCGTACAAGGACTGGGAGCCGGCTCTATCATGGCTACCGTAAACACCTTAGCCGGTGACTTATACTCGGTTGAAGAGCGTGCCAAGGTACAAGGCTGGCTTTCGAGTGTGTGGGGTATTGCTGCCATTATGGGACCTTCGCTCGGAGGAGCATTTGCGGAATATGTAACATGGCGATGGATATTTTTAATCAATCTGCCGATTGGTGTGATTGCCATGGTCATGATAATCGTATTCCTTAAAGAAAAGATTGTCCAACAAAAGCATCATATTGATTATCCGGGTGCCGCCATGATGTTAATCAGCGGTGTAAGCCTTATTTTTACCTTGATGCAGTTAGGGCAAGGCTGGTCGTTATTCTCTTTGCGGACAATGGGCATGTTGTTGTTATCCGTTTTCCTGATTTATAGCACCATACGGATGCAAAAGAAAAGCCCGGAGCCAATTATGCCAAACTGGATTTGGCGCAACAAAGTATTGGTGGGCTCCAATCTTGCCATGATTTGTATGGGCTCCATCATGCTTGGTCCCAGCATGTTTTTACCTGTCTTTTCACAGTCTGTGCTTGGTTTGGGCGCAATTGCGGCAGGATTTGTTTTAGGGAGCATGAGTATTGGTTGGCCTTTGGCTTCTTCCTTATCCGGCAAACTGTATCTACGCATCGGATTCAAAAATACCGCGCAAATTGGTACTGCCATCATCATTCTGGCTATAGCCGGTTTTCTGCTTATCCCGTATAAAGCTTCCGTTTGGTGGTTGGTTGCCGATCAAGTGTTTCTGGGTGCCGGCTTTGGGCTGTTATCTACCCCCACTTTGGTTGGCGTACAATCAATTGTACCATGGCGCCAACGCGGAATGGTTACCGGTGGCAATATGTTTTCACGCTATATGGGACAAAGCATTGGCGCAGCCGTATTGGGCGGTGTGTTCAACAGAACAATGGCAAATAAACTGCTAGAAGCCCCTAGCAATCTCAAAGCTCAGCTACCTCAAGAAGTGAATGAAGTAATTGAAGTTTTGCAAGCAGGAAATATGCAAGATACGGTTAAGAATTATCTGCAATATGCATTTTATGAGTCTTCCCATCATGTGTATATCACAATGGGAACCATCGCATTGGTATTAATGCTCGTCCTTAGCATACTTCCAAAGAAATTCCCTCTTGTGAACGAGGATGAGACGGGGCGTTAAACACGAATTGATTCAAGCGAGCTCGCAATCATTTCAATCGCACGATCCACACTTTCTTTTTTAGTCCGGAATGCCAATATAGCAATCCGAATAACAAAGCGATTATCAATAACCGAAGAGCTCAAATATACATCTCCCTTAGCATGCATAATATCCATCAGTTGCCGGTTTTTAGTATCTGCATCTTCTTCGAAGGGATACCAAAAATAACTGACTGATAAATCAGGAGAAGGACCTACGCTAAAGCCAAGCTCTTTCAGTTTTATTCTAAAATATTCCGTCAAAAGCAGTTTTTCTTCCAAGCAGGCTTTAAACGGTTCAATTCCATGCAATTGAAGTGGCAGCCACACCCGTAATCCTCTAAAATGCTTTGTCAGCTCGGGAGAAATATTTGCAGGACTTTGAATCAGTTCATCTGCCACCGCATCTTGCATATAATGTGCTGTATAATAATGCGAATGAAGCACCGAAGCCTTATCTTTAATCAAAACCGCGCCTGCGCCATAAGGCAAAAACATGCCTTTATGGGGGTCCACAATCAATGAGTCCGCACGATTGATTCCTTTAAATAAATGCTTTCGCGAACCGAGAATGAAGAATCCTCCATAGGCAGCATCCACATGAAACCACATTTTATGCTTTTGAGCGATATCTGCCAAGTCATTTAAGGGATCAACCGCACCGGTATCGGTTGTTCCGGCAGTACCCACAAGCAAGAAAGGATATATGCCGTTTTGGACATCTTGTTCAACCATTTCTGCCAAAACCACTGCATTCAACCGATGATGTGAGTCCATAGGCACATATCGAAGCTTAATATCTTCTAAACCAATGATACGCAACGCTTTTTGAAGGGAATGATGCACTTGTTCGCTCAAATAAACAGCAGAATTTTTAATTTTTTCGTTTTTTATTTGATGCGCATCCCTTGCAGCTGTCAGTGCAACCAAGTTGGATATGGAACCACCTGACAACAAGCTTCCTACTGCATCTTCCGGAAATTCAAAAACAGTTTTCAACCAATTTATCACTTCATTCTCTACGGTTGCCGCTCCCGGTGACGCATAGTATACGCTTGCATACGGATTTGTTACTGCAGCAATAAAATCAGCCATGGCAGCTGCATAAATGCCGCCACCCGGTATATAACCCATAAAATTACCTGAGGCAGCTTTTATCCCTGTTTCCACAACTTCTTTTTGATAAAGCTCCAACAAAGAACCGATTGAATGTTTTGTACCCGAAACAGCCAATGAAGTGGGTTTCTTTTCGCTATAAACCTTTTGTTCGGGCAGGGCTGAAAGGAAAGAATCCGTAAAAGATTGTACTTCTTGCATCATCTGACGACGTTCAAACTCAGGAATATCAAGCTCGCGGCTTTGTTCGTCCAGCTTGTGCAGCTTGGCAATTATATCATTTATATCCACTATGCTATATGTGTTTTAGATTTATATTCTTCGATATTCAAATTTTTGAAAAGCCAACTTAATCCAGTTCAGATCTTGTGGCAATTGAAATTCGATTCCATCCATTAATGGCAACCACAGCCATAATTACTGCTGCCAATTCTTTTTCCGTAAGATGTTTTGCCGCATTTTGATAAATATGGTCCGGCACAAAATCCCGTGTGAGATAGGTCATGGATTCGGTAAGCTCCAAAACAGCACGTTCTTTTTCAGTATATAATTCGGTTTCGCGCCAAGCGTCCAAAAGGAATAAACGTTGCGCAGTTTCACCCAATTTAAGTGCATCACGTGTATGCATATTGATGCAATAAGCACAGCCATTAATTTGTGAAGCACGTGTTTTTATCAGCTCATACAGCTTCTTATCCAATCCACTTTGTGCTAAATATTTCTCTAATGCAATCATTGCTTCGAAGGCTTCCGGAGCAATTTGAGCGATTTTTATTCTTTTTTCCATGATGAGAGTATTTTTAAATTGTGGTAATTTATTGATTTTTAAGTATTAGTGAATTTATTAAACCCAATATTTCATTTTACAATGGTACAAATTTCGATGGCGTATGCAAAAAGTTGTACTGATTTTGTTTAAACTGTTCTTAAGTTTCATCTACAGCTTCCTTCCTGTTCGCATCTGTCAATATCAAGCGCAGAGCCGTATCTTTAGAAATATAAGCCCATGCCCAGTTAATAAAAATGATGAGCTTGTTTCGTACACTTAGAATCAGCATAAGATGGAGAAACATCCAAACCACCCAAGCAGAAAAGCCCTTAAATTTTAAATGTGGGAGGTCTACCACGGCTTTATTTCGTCCGATGGTAGCCATTGAGCCCAAATCATTGTATTCATATTCTTTTTGCTGCTTCCCTTTTGATAGACGTTTCAGGTTTTTTGCCAGTGTTTTACCCTGATTTATGGCAACATTTGCCAGTTGGGGATGTCCGTTCGGATATTTTGGTGTTTCCATATATGCCATATCACCAATGACATAAATATCTTCCAAACTCGCTATTTTATTTTGCCTGTCAACCGAAATTCGATTTGATCTAGTATAAAGTTCATCGGGCAAGCCTCCAATTGTATTTGCTTTTACCCCGGCAGCCCAAATAAGACTTTTTGTTTTCAATGTACTGCCATCACTCAAAGACAGCAGTTCTCCTTCATAATTTTTTACGAAAGTTTCCATCAAAATGGTCACTCCCAGCTTTTTCAAATATGAATAAGAGGTTTTTTGTGCCAAAGGACTCATATTTCCCAAGGTTTTATTACTTCCTTCTATCAAATAAATTTTCAGCTTTGAAAAGTCGATTCGCGGATAATCTTTGGGCAATACATTTTGTTTGATTTCGGCAAAAGCTCCTGCCAGTTCCACACCGGTAGGTCCTGCTCCGACAATAACAATATTCATCAGGGCTTCTCCGGGCTGCCCCAAAGCCGCCACTTGTTCAAAAACCTGTAATATATGATTCCGGATTGCAATGGCATCATAGGTGCTTTTTAAGCTAAGTGCATTCGCACTGATTTGCTGATTTCCAAAAAAGTTCGATGCGCAGCCTAAAGCCAATACCAATATGTCGTAATGGAATTCTCCAATCGTGGTATGAAGCAGTTTCGAGCTCGAATCCACGTGTAAAACCTCAGCAAGTCGGATACGGACATTCTTTTTGTTTTTGAAAATATGACGTAAGGGGAATGAAATACTTGAAGGCTCTAATTGAGATGTGGCAACTTGATAAAATAATGGCTGAAACTGATGGTGATTGATTTTATCTATCAGTATCACTTCAAACAAGTCTTCATCCAATTTTTTGATGAAATTAATCCCGGCAAATCCACCTCCAACAACGACAACTGTTTTTTTTGTTTTCATGATGAGCCGATTTAAAATGGCAGCTATTGAAATAATTAGGCAAGCTTTAATAAAAGACCTTATTTATTTCATAGAGCCGGCGCGTACAATACGCTTGTTTCTATTATTTAAAGTTTTAACAGTCAGCAGATACCAATTGTTTCTGTGAATTAAAATATTTTACATTCTTTAACAATAGATAGTGTTAAAACGGCCTGTTTCATTACTAGTTGATCTTATAAATTATGCTCAAAAGCTCCGCATAAAAACGGATAAAGCTACTTCTATTGCCACTTCCGGTAAACAAGCTTTTGATTTGCGGTTAATCTTCTTATTTTTGCCACATTCTAAAACGGGCTGTCATGTTTAAAAAAGGAAAAGTACCTCATACCTACGTTATTGTTTTCTCAATTATATTTTTTGCTGCCTTACTTACGTGGATTATCCCTCCGGGGAAGTATATCAGCGTCGAAACCGAAGTAAACGGACAGCCTACTCAAGAGTTGGTATTCCAATACAAGCATCAGTTAACGGGTGACACAGCCACAGAATTTCATACTGAACCTCAAACTTGGCAAATATTTTCCGCACTTTTTAAAGGATTTGTAAAACAAAGCTCGATTATTGTGTTCATCCTGATGATTGGAGGTGCATTTTGGATTATGAATCAAAGTAAAGCGGTAGATATTGGCATCTTCTCTTTTTTAAAACTTACCAAGCGGCTGGAAAATTACAGCTTCATTCGAAAAATTGGTGTCGAAAACATTATCATGCTACTCATCATGATTATGTTCAGCATATTTGGAGCAGTTTTTGGAATGAGTGAAGAAACCATTGCCTTTGCAATTATTTTAATTCCATTGGCTATTTCGATGGGCTATGATTCTATTGTTGGTGTGAGCCTTGTGTATGTGGCAGCACATTTAGGCTTTGCCGCTGCAGTTTTAAACCCTTTTACAATCGGTATTGCACAAGGGCTTGCCGGTTTACCTTTGTTTTCAGGTATCGAATACCGTATTTTCTGCTGGTTTGTGATTAATGGAATCGGCTTTTTCTTCATCCTTCGTTATGCTGCAAAGATAAAGCGTAATCCACGGCTATCACCCATGTATGAATTGGATGAATATTGGCGCAAACGTGGTGAAGCGCAAGAAGAAGCCGTAAAATATTATACTCCTGTGGCAGCCTGGATTGTTTATGCCATTGTATTAGGTTCATTGGCGTTGTTCTCTTGGTTTTATCCAAGCACTACACTCAAGGTAGGGACTTCTGAGTTTCACTTTAATGTATTACCGATTGTGACCCTTATTTTTGCAATTGCCGGTTTTTTCAGCCTTCGCAAATCGGTGCACTTTTTCATATTGTTACTCCTGACTTATACCATCTTATTCCTCATTATCGGAGTAATGGGTTATGGCTGGTATGTGATGGAAATAGCCACCTTATTTATGGCGTTAGGAATTGCAAGCGGTGTTTCAATTAATCATTCGGCTGACGAGATTGCAAAAGGCTTTTTGGATGGGGTAAAAGACATTTTATCTGCCGCTTTAATAGTAGGACTTGCCGGCGGAATCATCGTAATTTTAGAAGATGGCGGGATCATTGATACAATCTTATACGGATTATCAAAAGCTATGGGTAACTTTGGAAAAGTAGCTTCCGTAGGCTCCATGTATGTCATCCAAACGATTATAAATATTGTGATTCCTTCCGGCTCTGCAAAAGCAGCCATCACCATGCCCATTATGGCACCCTTTAGTGATTTAATCGGCATATCGCGTCAAGCAACTGTAATGGCATTTCAATTTGGAGATGGATTTACCAATATGATTACTCCAACATCCGGTGTGCTGATTGCCGTATTGGGAGTGGCACGTATCCCTTATCAGAAATGGGTTAAATGGATTTGGCCCTTTATGCTTATCATGGTTATTCTCGGCTTTCTGCTTCTGATACCTACTGTTACCATGCCGTTAAATGGATTCTGATATAAAAGTCTGTAGATTTTACGCAGAAAAGCATCAGATGTCTTTCATTCGTTCAAACAGCTGATAATGATCGCCGTTCATTCCCATTTTTGTATAGACGGTTTGTGCAATTCGGTTTGATTTATCCACATACAAGCGCACTCCACCCACTTTCTCATCCTCATTCATCAGGGAAACGATATGCGCATACAAGGCTTTATATACCCCTTTTTGCCGGTGTTCAGGCAGCACATATACCGACTGAATCCAGTAAACTGTACGATTGCGCCAATCGCTCCATTCATAGGTTATCATAAGTGAGCCAATAATGATGTTGTCCTCCAAAGCAACAAAATAGCATCCTTTTGAGGTATTATGAAACACTGCGCGCACTCCTGCTGTCAGTTCATTTTCATCCAACTTCAGCTTTTCGGTTTCCCATGCCATCTTTTGCTGGAAGTCAACAATTAGGTTCACTTCCTCTACTTTTGCTTTTCGAATTTGTATCATATCAATTTTATGTACTTTTGCATATGCTATCAGGCAAATTTATTCATTTTATTCACATGAAAACTTCCCAATGAGTGATCAAATCAAACACGAGTGCGGAATAGTTTTGATTCGGTTACTAAAGCCACTCGAATATTATCTTGCAAAATACGGTACTTCGCTTTACGGACTTCAGAAACTACATCTTTTGATGCAGAAGCAACATAACCGCGGACAGGACGGAGCCGGAATTGCAGGTATTAAATTAAATATAAAACCGGGCGAGAAATATATCTCACGACTGCGTTCAAACTCGAGCACCCCGCTCAAAGACCTTTTCCATCAAGCATATGGCATGTTTAGGGAATTGGCAGCCAAATCACCGGCACGACTAAATGATGTGCAATGGTTAAAAAGGCATTACAATTTTACGGGAGAGCTGTTTTTGGGACATCTGCGTTACGGCACATACGGAGCAAACAATATTCGAAATATCCATCCGGTGGTACGCGCCAATAACTGGATGACACGAAATTTATTGCTTGCCGGCAACTTCAATATGACCAATGTGGATGAGCTTTTCGAAAAGCTGGTGGAGCTCGGGCAATATCCTGTAGAAACCACAGATACTATTACGGTGCTCGAAAAGATTGGTCACTTCCTGGACGAAGAAAACGAAAAAATATATCAAAAGCACAAAGCTTCGGGCTTAAGCAAAAAAGAAATTACCCAAAAAATTGCAGACGAGCTGGATGTACGGCGTATATTGGAAGAAAGCTCGCAATATTGGGATGGTGGTTATGTAATCACGGGAATGATGGGGCACGGGGATGCATTTGTGATGCGCGACCCTGCCGGCATACGCCCTGCATACTATTATATTGATGATGAAATAGTTGTAGCAACATCCGAAAGACCGCCAATTCAAACAGCTTTCAATGTAAAGGCAGACCGGATTAAGGAACTAAAACCCGGGCATGCACTCATTATAAAGCATAATGGCAGTTGTACGGAAGAGATGTATAAGCAGCCGGTTGAAAAAAAGTCGTGCTCCTTTGAGCGTGTGTATTTTTCTCGCGGCACGGATGCCGATATATACGATGAACGAAAAAGATTAGGAGGCTTTTTAACACCAGCCGTTTTGAAAGCCATTGATTATGATGTGGCAAATACCGTCTTTTCTTATATCCCGAATACTGCTGCGGTAGCTTTTAAAGGATTGGTAAGCGCATTGAGCGAATATTGTGACCAGCTCAAGAAAGACAAGATAATGGCGCTAAAAAAACCAATCGATAAAAAGGAATTGGATGCGATTTTCAATTTACGCCTGCGCCTTGAAGATATCGCTGTGAAAGACATGAAGCTGCGAACTTTTATCACGCAAGACAAACAAAGAGACGACCTCATCGCACACGTTTATGATGTTACCTACGGTGTGGTTCGAGCAGGACAAGATAATCTGGTGGTGATTGACGACTCCATCGTTAGGGGTTCTACCTTACGCAACAGTATCATAAGCATATTGGACCGCCTAGACCCACTTCATATTGTCATTGCCTCATCTGCACCTCAAATACGCTATCCGGATTGCTATGGCATTGATATGGCTAAATTAAATGATTTTATCGCATTTAAAGCGGCTATCGCACTTTTAAAAGATACCAAGCAAGAGCATATTATCAATCAAGTTTACCAGCTTTGTAAAAAGGATATGCAGCTGCCAAAAGAAAAAATGCAAAACCATGTTAAGCGAATTTATGAACCATTTAGCGTGGAGCAAATTTCCGATAAGATTGCGCAACTCATCACGCCAAAAGGAGTGAAAGCTAGTGTTTCGGTGGTTTATCAAACGGTAGAAAACACGCATAAAGCATGTCCGGAGCATTTGGGCGACTGGTATTTTACGGGCAATTATCCTACACCGGGAGGAAATAGGGTAGCAAACACTTCATTCATCAATTATATCGAAGGAAGAAACGAAAGGGCTTATTAAAAACACTGATTACACAAGACATTCCCGGCTTGTTGACTCGAATTTTTATTGGTTCAATCAGTCGATATTCCAATAATAGCGGCTTTTATCAGGCAAAAACTGTTAAGTTTCTGTTAAAAAATGCCGTTTAAAGTAATTGACTAAACATATGAGTTCAAATTGTTGGATATCCTTTGAAACTATAGTAATTTTGACTCGAATTATCCACATTATGTCAAACTAAATTAATGAAATGATGAAAAAATTTTACTTAACTTTTGGAATTGTGTTAATCACCTTGACTCAATTATTTGGTCAAGCTGAGTTTAACACCGGTACTTTTGAGGTAGTAGTGAATTCATACGGGCGTATCCGTTTTTACACTGCTCCTCCAACTGAAATCAGGCAATTACAACGTGCTTCTATTCTCGTAGCTGTTTCTCCCGAAGCAGTTTTCGATTATACAGAAGACACCGACTCTTTTGAGCCTACAGAATTAATCGAAGAGCCGGAATTTGCTGATTTTGAGATTTACGGAGCTTACAACAACGGATATTCTGAAGAGCCTCCACATGTAGTTGTTCGTTTAAATGCGTACGGATGGGAAAACAAGAGTTTTACCATTCTAAAGTATACGATTGAAAACACCGAAGCGGAAGACATGAATGCAATTGTAGGTATGGAAATCATACCTGAGCTAAATGAAGAGTATGGTAATGACACTGTAACATATAATGCCGAGCATGCGTATCTCCGTTTCCATAGAGGAACAGATTTAAATATGGGCTTAAAAGCATTATCCGGTGACTTCACATCTCTTTCATATTTTGAATGGTACAGTGGTTATTCAGAGGATGAAAGCTATTGGAATTGGATGACTTCAGGCGAATTACAATCTCAATATGCATCAGAAACCGAGGATGGACTTGTTGCCATTACCGGACAGGAAGCTCAAACTATTGAGTCGAATGGATCGATAGATGTATATTTTGCATTTGCTTTAGGGGAAGACGAAGCTGAAATGGCAGCTGCTTTGGAAGAAGCCGCAGCTATTTATGACGATATCATCAGTGGCCTTTCAGATCTTAATACCTCTGACTTATGGCTTAATACAAATGCTCCAAACCCTGCACAAGGAAACACCACAATCAGCTATTCATTGCCTTCAAATGGTAATGTAAGCCTTACAATTTATGATCAGCTTGGAAATATAGTTGCCATACCTGTTCAAGAAAATCAAACTGCCGGACTTCACACTGTTTCTTTCAATTCGAACCAGCTGGCAGCAGGAATGTATTTTTACACCCTTAATTTTAACGGAAAAAGCATTACCAAGAAAATGCTTGTAACAGACTAATTTACTGATTGGTTGTTAACTTAAAACAAAAGCAGGATGTCGAAAAACGACATCCTGCTTTTGTTTTAATGCTTATATAGAATAATTTACAACTTAATCCATGCAATATGTACAGCATGTGGGCTTACATCAACAAGCCAATCTTCTACATCGGAACCGTCAAGATTTGAGCGTAAAATTTTACCATCAGGAGCAGAGTTGGAAACCTTATGTCCCCACAATAATTTCTGACGCTGATGATCTATCGTTATTCCCCAAGTAGCTTTACTGCCATAATCGCCAATCTTGGCTAAGGAAGAGCCATCGAGATTGCTCATATAAACTCCATTTTCATCAATGGGACTTGAGCTATCACCATAAATCACAAGATACACTTTACCGGTATCGGGATTTACTTCAATGGCTGTACCGTCAATATCGGCAATATGCTCGGTTAAACCGGTGCCATCACGCTTTACGGACCAATAACCACCACTATAATCTGTTCTGTCATTGACAAAATAAATGCGATCATCTACAGGGTTATACTGCATATCAATAGGATATTCGGGTTTACCACCATCGGTATTTAAAAACACTTCCGGATTGCTTCCGTCAATATTACAACGGTAAATTCCACCGGGGCGTCCCCAATATAGTTTATCGTCAAGAACCATTAAGCCTTCCGGAGCTCCAACAATCTCCTGCCCGGGCACATTGGCATCCAAAATTCTTGTGGCATTCTTTCCATCGGCATCAAAGCTATATATCACTTTAAGGTTAAAGTCAGATACAAACACTTTACGTGATACAGAGTCTACTGCCAAATTATACGGGCGTGAGAAATCAACTTGTTCAAACTCTTGTACAATAGGCTCATCATCCGTCAAGATAACATAGTAAACACCTCCGCCTGAGGAACTTCTGGTTGTAAAATAGAGCACCTGCTGTGCACCTGCACCCGGATCCTTTACGTTTACTGCCACGGTTTTGGTTAAATTATTATAATGTACATCACTTTCGGAGGTACATGTGAGTTTCACGGCATATAAACCGGGGGTATCGAAGGTAATTACCGGATTTTCTTCGGTAGAAACAATTCCGTTCCCGAAATCCCATGTATATGCAGTTGCATTTAATGATTTATTCTCTATAATGATTTCACAAGGAGCATTCCCATCATTGGTTAAAGTATATGTAAAATCGGCTTGTGTACTAGCGGCCGGATTACCAAGTTCATACTTTGAACATGCCATTATTACTCCAAACAAGAGAATAATTCCAAATAAATTAAAAAGTTTAAATTTCATGTCTAATATGTTTTAAATCAGTAACCTGGATTTTGTTTCATTTTTTTATTTGTTTGTATTTCGCTCAGGGGTATCGGGAATAAAGTTTGATACTCACTAATTCCCAAAACTGTTTCAGCTCTTCCTGTACGTACCAAATCGTTCCAGCGACGGCCTTCAAAGGCAAATTCATGTCTTCTTTCGTTTTCAATGGCGATTTTTAAGTCGGCATGGGAAGCTGCTGATGTATTCGATAAGCCTGCACGTGAACGAATGGCATTAACGTCAGCCTGAATATCAGTAATGCTGCCATTTGTATAAGCCAATGCCTCGGCACGAATAAGATGCATTTCAGCAAGACGAAGTACATAAACGCGATCTACACCTCCTGAAACATCGTTGTATTTTCCACCATAAGGATTGTTTTTCTCATCATAGCGAATCGTCACATTCAAACGGCTGTCATTTGGCTCAAACGAATTAATCAAATCTTCCGAAGGAGCAATTTCATAACGTCCATTTAAGTCTCGGGAGTAATAATACTGCGCTAGGCGGTTAAAATTTTGAATGTCATAGGCTATTTCCATCAATGATTCGGAGGAATTACCTGCCTGTTCAAATAATTCTGCAAAGGTAGGAGCCAAACCGGAAGAAGCAGAAATCACATCACTTGCCAGTTGAATAGACTTCGTAGCATATGAATCATCCGAAGTCAGATGATAACGCGCCAAATATGTTCTTGCCAGCAATGCTTTAGCACTTGTCTGTGTTGCTCTGCCTTCACTATTTGATGATGGAAGTAACAGTATGGCTTCTTCCAAATCTTTAGTTATTTGCTCAAACACTTCCTTAGCGGTGCTGGGGTCAAAATCAATTGTAGATAAGTCCAAGGTAGGAAGCATGCGCAATGGTAAATTACCATAAAATGAAACCAAATAATCATACATCAGGGCGCGTAAAAACAGCGCTTCTCCCTCAGATTTGTTTTTGCCGGTGGATGATTTATATCCTACCTCCGGTAATTTAAGCAATACACTGTTTACTTGATTTATTAAACTATAGGAAGCAGCCCACATGCCCTCAGAAACTGCATTATCGGCTAATATATTATTTCTCAATATCTGACCGTATTCTTGTGTGGTACCTGTCCATTTTAGGTTGTCGGCAGCAATATCGCCTACAATTGCCGCATTTCTGCTATACAGGCCTATTGCTTGCAAGCCGCTATAAGCTCCTACAATAGCACGTTCAACACCCACGCTATCTTCCAAGGCAATATCACTCGATATGTAAGCTGTAGGTGCAATATCCAGCACTTTATTACATGAAGTGCCTAAAAAAGTTAATGCCAATATGATATAAACTATATTTTTCATGTTCTTAGGTTTTTTCATGTTTATAATCCAAGATTTAATCCAACTAAAATAGTACGTGACTGTGGATACGTAAAGAAATCTGTTCCCATCACGACATTATCATTCGAATAATAATTCACTTCAGGGTCCATTCCGGAATATGCAGTAAATGTAAACAGGTTTTGACCTGACACATAAAATCGAGCAGACTTCATGCGGGCAAACATCAACCATTTTGTTGGTACATTATAGCTTAAAGTGACGTTTTTAATGCGCATAAATGAGCCATTCTCAATAAATCGAGATGATTTACGCTGATCTCCTTCTTTAGGAATCGTTGTAATATCACCGGGTTTTCTCCATCTATCAGCCATAAAAGCCATTTGATTATCTTCACCCACACCGGAAGCCAAATAAATCTTTGACCCATTAAATATATCATTTCCATGTACTCCTTGAAGGAAGATGGACAAATCAAAACTCTTATATGCGAAATTATTTGTGATACCATAAATAAAATCAGGATTTGGATCACCAATTTTTTTACGGTCAGCAGAAGTGATTACCCCATCCCCATCCACATCTTCATAAACCAATAGTCCGGTAGTGGGGTCTACTCCTAAGCAGTTGTATCCATAAAAGATACCCACAGGCTCACCTTCTTGTACACGGTTGCCGCCCCTGCCTTGGTCATCAATCGGCTGTCCTTCATATAGTTTCAGCACTTTGTTACGGTTAGCCGAAAAGTTTAATGAGGTAGACCAGTTAAAATCTCCTTGAATATTTTCGGTGCTGAGTAAAAACTCTATCCCTTTATTCTGTAATTCACCGATATTGGCGGTAATGGAGGTATATCCTGTTGATGGAGGTACAGGTCTTGAAAGCAATAAATCACGTGTATGATTATGATACAAATCAGCTACAAAAGTGACACGGTCATTCCATAAACCCAAGTCAAATCCAATTCCTTTTTGTAAAGTGGTTTCCCATCTTAAATCATTATTGGGGAGTTGTACAGGTGCAATTCCGGGTCTCTGCCCATAATTATATCCACCTCTATACAAGCCTAATGATGAAAAATCACTGATATCATCATTTCCTGTCAATCCAACCGAAACTCTCAATTTAAGTTCGCTAATAGCCTTTATATCACGTAAGAAAGCTTCTTCATTCGCACGCCATGCAAACGACATGGCAGGGAAATAACCATAGCGATTATTTTTACCAAATTTTGATGAGCCGTCGGCACGTGCAGTAACCGTAACAATGTATTTATACAAGTAATTGTACTTAAATTGTCCGAAAAAAGAGTTCAAACCTCTGTCGAGACTGCGAGCCGAAGCTGCACGAATTGTACCTGCAGAGGTAATGTATTGGAAATGCTCATTGGGAAAATCAATAGCTTCGATATAGGTGTTACGACGCGAATATTTTTCGATGCTATAGCCTCCCAATGCTTCAAAGTGATGCTTGTTATCCACCGAAGTAATATATTGCAAGACATTGCTTGACATTAAGTTACTTGCATAGGTTGTACCTTCAATACCCAAGCCGTTATACTTTGCTCCTTGTGCCACAGTAATTGGATCGTATTCATGTTCACGCAAAAAATATTGATCGGCATTCCACTTACTGGTAAAGGTGAGATTTTTGAAAAATTTATAATCTAAATATACCCCTGCATTGCTTCGGTTTGTGAATGCTTGATTGATTGTGTGATCAATGATAGCCACCGGATTGGCATAGGGTCCATTTTCGTTATAGCTTCCATCCGGGTTAAATACCGGATAAATGGCAGGCATAGAAATCGCATTGGGTATGGGACCATAAAGCGTATAGTCTCCTTCCACACGATCGTTTGTAGAATAACTCATCGAAACACTACCACCAACAGTTAGGTTGTCCAATAATTTATGATCTACACTAAGTCTTCCGCTATAACGTCCATAATCGGTCGACCGCACTACACCTTCTTGGCGATAATAGTTTCCGGACAGAAAAACCAATGTTTTATCATTGCCGCTACTAACTGAAAACTCCAGTGTTGAAGTAGGTGCTGTCTGCAATATTTCCTGCATCCAATCGGTATCTACTCCTTGCACATTTGTTCCTTTGTACTCATTCCATTGTGCGGCATTCATCATTTTGGGGATACGCTCTCCGGGCAATGTTTGCCATCCATATGAAGTGTTTAAATTAACTTGAGTTCGTTGTGCATTTCCTTTCTTGGTGGTAATCAGCATTACACCGTTGGAAGCACGCGCACCATAGATCGCTGTGGCTGAAGCATCTTTCAGAAAAGTGATTGACTCGATATCATTTGGGTTAATATCCGACAATGCATCAATGGATTGTCCGCTATATCCAATCTGACCAAAGCTACCGGTGAGTACCGGAATACCGTCAACTACTACCAGTGGCTGATTGCTTGCCGAAATAGAACTCCCACCTCTCATCTTTATCGAGTTTTGTCCACCCGGTGTTCCGGAGTTCATGCTTACGCTAACACCTGCCACTTTTCCCTGCAACACTCCATCAATAGTACGAACAGGTGCATTTTGCAACTCTTCGGTTTTAACTACCTCGACAGAGTTTGAGATAAGTTTTTTACTCGAAGTGCTGTAGCCAACCACCACCACCTCACCTAAGTTCACTTTCTCTTCTTCGAGTACGACATTAATTCTGCTGCGGTTGTTTACCCCAATCTCTTGAGACAACATTCCCACATAACTAAATAAAAGGGTTCCTCGGGGATCCACAGCAATGCTGTAATTCCCATCTAAATCGGTTACTGTACCGGTTAATGTACCCTTAATCTGCACTGTAACACCCGGAATAGGTATTTGATCAGTAGCAGAAACAACTGTACCGGTCACTGTATGCGTTTGTGCAAAAAGTGAAACCGCGAACAGCGTAAAAATAAAAGTCAGTAATTTTCTTTTCTTCATAACTTTTATATTGATTTTGTTATAATTAAAATTCGATTTTATCTGTGTGAATACGCAATGGGATAATATCCATTCGTAAATTTCCTAAGCTATGTTTTTCATTCTTATAGTCTTTGTTAATAAAATGCTTTGTTTCTTCGGTTCGTGACAATGAAATTTCAAATCCTTTATCTGCTTCTATCATATGCAGATTTCGTACTGATACATTATCCGGATTTCGCAAAAGCTGATTAAGTAATTGATTAAACCCGACTTTGGAATTTGTCAAAGCCCCTGAAGACAAGGTTTTCACCTCCTTATCAGCTAGCTTTAACGAAGCTTGTGTATCAGCTTCATCAGCCAATATCCTATCTTGATCTACAAAATACTGTGAACCACTTTCTAGAAAGTGTACAATAATATTTTCGGCAGACAGCATTGAAGTATTTCTATTAAATTGGGCATTCTTTGTATCGAAAATAGTCAAGGCATCCTCGCCAAATACACGAATACGATTTTCATTACCATAATATACTAAAGCAGTGTTTTCATCAATTCCAAATCCAAAGCGCTGATCTGTAGCTGCTAAAGCTGCAATGAGTCGTCCGCTTCGAGCACGTGCATGAAAATGCTGATCTACAATCCCTAAAGGGAAAAAGCCAATCCCATCAGTTAATATCATGCCTTCGTATTCATCCGAATCTTGATTTTGATTTACTATTGTAACACCATTTTGCAAGGCTGCTATACTTGTTCCTCCTCCAATCATTGGATTACTCATAATAGCAGCTCCTGCACTGGTTCCGCCTATTACTCCTCCTCGTTTATATACCTCCCACACAGCTTTTAGTACAGGCGATTGGTTCATGGATGTATCATGCATCAGCTTCATTGTACGGGTTTGATCGCCCCCGGTAAACCAAACTGCAGTGCTTGAAAGAACTAGCATTTCCAGCTCTTTTTGCCATGCATTGTTTGCCCAAGTAGATTCATCTACTAATAAAGTGCTGTCATCATCCTCCATGGCTATCGGAATCAAATGAATATTTTCCGGATTGACACCAAAGCCCGTTAAGCCTAGTTTGAAATATTCAAAAGATTGTACCGGAACACCACTTGCTGAAGGAATAATGGAAAAAACAGCATCTTTCCCACCTGCCAAACGAATATATTCTTCAAAAACATGCGCATTATCATTCTCCAATCCCCCTCCTACAATCACCAGATTGCCTTGCGAGAATAGAGCAAATGGACCAAAACTCATTACAATCAACAGTACATATTTATGGATTTTTTTATGCATACACTGCTATTTAAAGTTTTACAAATTTTTTAAACACAAAGCGTGTAGAAAATTCCTCCTTAACGCCTAAAATATATATACCGCTTTTTAACATAGGCAAAGTCAAAGCCAATGTATTTGATTCTTCAAATCCTTGCATTACAATTCGTCCGTATGTATCGGTAATTATCCAATCAAATGCACGAAAAGTAGTTTGTACGTGTAGTCGCTCCTCCACCGGATTACCTATAATATTTATTTGTGCGTATGCATCCACTTCATCTACCGACAATGATTCGGTATTACCCATAATATAAGGGATTGTGTAGTCAACCATTGAAAATGTCAAATTGGAAAAACCGGCTGTCATTCTTGGCGTGGCATTATTCGTTCCGGTTCCGGATTGACTTACTAAATCCGTTAATCCCCCCTCATTTCGCAATATCATTACCGGATGTTGTCCATAACCGAGCAAGGTGGTTTTTTGGTCTATCGGCAGCATTTTCATATAGCTTTTTGATGTAAGCCAAATGCCATACTTCAATGTATCGATTGACATGGCATAAGGTACTGCAGTAGCAGCATTTTCATACATATCGGAATTAAAATATGTATTGGGCATGATGACACTGTGTCGCAGCATACCAAGACCCGGGCTATATGTCATCTCCGCATACCAAGATGCCAAATAATCGTAATAATTATCTACGATGGTTTTTCCCGCAAATCGGGCATCATCCCCTACAAATGCAGCAATAATTCCGGCAGTTTTCAATCGATCTGACAAAAGATTGCCGTTTGATGTATTTAAAAAAGCTTTCAAATCAAGGCTTGAATTATCCAAGAAGAGTATCTTTTTTGCCTTTTTTATCTTTTCAGCCAAAGGCTGATTGGAGCCATTACTCACTTTCATCTCATAAATATCCACATCACCGCTGCCGATTTGATTCAGTTTTGCCGTAAATGACTGCGCGAGATTTTGATTATTTGTGAGTAGCAAAATAGCATCTGACGGCTCACCGCAAGAGTTAACCAAGTCCTCAAGCATCCCATGGTTATGAATTAATAAATTACCGCCGCTTGCCAATACCGTGTAATTCCCTGATTCCTCAAGCGTATCTGTCACCAGTTGATGCTCCATGGGTGCCAGGGTCATTTCAGCTGTGTTAAAGTCATAGGTACAGCCCTGAATCAATTGGGTAAGCTTCATCTCAGGCTGAAGCAGCTTATAACCGTTTAATTGGAAATCTTGCTCGTAGCTGTAAATGTTGGCACATCCGGTACCATAAACAGTGCCGATATTATTTGAATCAACGAACATGCAACTCATATCGTCCATGCCGATTCCAATCAGATTCACCTCATTATCAAAATCATATTTAGCCAAAAAACCGGCTAGCCGAGCAAAACGCGAACGCTCAGAAAAGTGCGTATCAAAAAAATGACCCGGGAAAAAATCAAAGAAATCGTCTGCAAGCGTCATATAACGATTATGCGGATTTTCTAATGCTTCATACGGATATACCGTGCCATTTTTAGCAGTGAAAATTACTGATGAAAGTATATGCATACCTGCCGAGGTGCCGCCAATTGTACCACCCTGATTATAAATTGTTTCTACAGCTTCTTGCAGTTTTGTGCCGCGATAATATCGATAATAATCATATTGGTCTCCACCTCTAAAAAAGACCATTTGATAGGTCATTAAGCTATCATATAGTATTTGACTATCTGCGCTATCTCTTGTTGCTACCGCGAACTCTTTTGCATAGCTTGCACCACAGTATCGGGTCAGATATGGTGCAAGGCTACCGGTTGAAGTGCCAATAACCGCAACTCTTTTACCTTCTGCAGCCAGCTTATAAGCAGGCGTGCTCCATCCGTTGGGGTTGTTCTTTTCTGAACCTCCTCCCACGATTAAAAAACTTCCACTTTGCGCAAATAGCTGAAGGCCAATAAATAAAAACAATGAACAGAAAAGACCAACTCTTCCCATAATTGCATTCCGTTACAAATTGCGAAGATACGGATATTATAACCATAAAAAAAACATAACTTTGAGCCAATAATTCTATTTTTATATGATTACATTATTTAAGAACGCAAACTTATATTCTCCTTATAAGGAAGGGATAAAAGATGTATTGGTTGCTGCTAATAGCATTGTTGCCGTTGCAGAAGACATCCGGCTTTCGGGCAGTATGGATATACAAACCATAGATTGTGAAGGTAAATACCTTATTCCGGGTATCATTGATGCCCATGTACATATTACAGGTGGAGGGGGAGAAGGCGGACCGGCCAGTATGATGCCGGAATTAGATATCCAAATGATGATAGATGGAGGCGTAACCACAGTAGTGGGATGCTTGGGTACCGACGGCATCACACGCAGTGTGGAAAGTGTGTTGATGAAAGTAAAATCAATCCGGGCAAAAGGAATGTCAGCATGGATGTATACAGGCTCGTACCAAGTGCCGCCACCAAGTATCTTAGGCGATATTAAAAAAGATATTGCATTAATTGAGGAGGTAATCGGTCTAGGCGAAATAGCCATTTCAGACCATAGGTCTTCTGTTCCAAGCATCGAAGAGCTGGCTAAATTAGCAGCACATAGCCGCGTTGCAGGCATGATAGGTGGCAAAGCCGGCATCGTAAATATTCATATGGGAGATGCCACAGACCCTTTCCGCCCATTACATGAAGTTGTTGCCAATAGCGAATTGGGATATAAACAGTTTCTTCCTACACATTGTAACAGAAACGCTTATATTTTTGAAGATTCCAAAGAATATGGAAAATTAGGTTATGTGGATATCACAACCAGCTCCTATCCGTATTATATAGACGAAGAAATAAAGCCGTCCATAGCACTTAAAGAGCTTCTGGAAAGCGGAGTTCCAATAGAGCATATCACTTTCACTTCCGATGCATGCGGCTCGCTTCCAAGCTTTGATCCTGTAAGCGGAAAATTGATTAAAATTGAAATGGGCTTGCCTGATTCTATTTTACGTGAAATCAAAGAAGCCGTATTAAATGAAAATATTGGATTGGAAACTGCCCTACAAGTAGCAACAAGTAATCCTGCAACAATCTTAAAACTAGAAAAGAAAGGTAGAATTGGTGTGGGTTATGATGCGGACCTCGTAGTCCTAAGCAAAGACTTCAGCATACAGCATCTGATGGCAAATGGAAAGCTTATAAAATAAATTAAGGAGGGCAAAAACCCTCCTTTAAGACACTATCCCATTAAGTGTGTAAGTTTTAATCAGAGGGTCTTGCTTTACAGTTGGACCCTTTCTGCAAAAATAGTCAAAAACTGATTAAGAAGACACTATCCCATTAAGTGTGTAAGTTTTAATCAGAGGGTCTTGCTTTACAGC
>CAZDWA010000020.1:25359-31312 GCA_964509065.1 uncultured Lentimicrobiaceae bacterium | reverse complement strand
AATACCAGATTAAAAAACTAATATCTTGAGGATTAATTTCTTCTTCATAATACTCATCTAAGTTATAGAATGGCAGCTGTTTACCATATAATCTTTGATGAGCCCTCACGAAGGAATTCCATATGTTTGTTTCGGAAATCAAATCTTCGAAATATGATGTTAGAAAGCAAGACAACAAGTTAATACCTTCATTATTCAAAAATCTTTGAAGAACAAACAAGTGCTTATGTGTTGTAACGACTTCTTTAATGTCATTGCATCTTTTGAGATAATAAATGTCAGTTAGAGTTTGTTTCTTGTATGGTTTTAGTTTTAACCAGTCCTTAATATAAATTCTTTGATTCATTCAATTAATTTTAGGGTTTCTAACTTCTACTAGACTGATGATGAATGTGTTGTATTTTGTTTTGCTGCGTATAGCTGCATATTATTATCAGCCTTTTACTTCACTCTAAATACAATACTCTTTCTATAGTCTCCGAATTCAATAGTGTTCATTTGTACGGAATATTTCAGCTCTTGCCCCCGGGCATAAGAAGAATCAGTTAAGTGAATATAAACTTCTTGCGATTGTTTATAAACACTTCCATATGTAGTGCTTAAAATTTTAGTTTCTTCACTATTGGAAATATCAAAAGGCTCTCCATAATCAATTTGTTTATAAACCTTTAGACCTGTTGATTTATCGCAACTGGTTTCTAAAACCATAATATTGTAGGTGTTCAGATTTAGACTCATGGTATCAGTTTCAACCAACTCAACGCCATCCATAAAAAAGGTTATGGAGTTTACGATTTCATTATTCTTTTCACATGAAAAAAGAGCCCCGATAATAAGGAATGCTAGAGTCAATCTTGTTATGCTTTTCATAAAATTTCGATTTAAATTCATACTTCACGTATCCAATATTTTCAAGTCGCAAGTTACTTAATTTCCTATAGTGTGTAGCAGTTTATATAGGATTTTTTTGTCTTTTAGAAACAACAGGTCTGCTGTCATTTAATATTTCCTCTTATGGTTTAACCAACTTGCTGAAGTAGCGGTTTTTTATCGATAAATTTCAATTGAAGCATTAAATGTGTCTTGTCATTGTGAAGCGAATTGTGTGACAAATACATGAATAAATCACCGCAAATATGCGGTAAATAATTTAATTTGTCACCGCAAACAGGAAAATAGCAGTTTGAATCTGTTTTACCTAAATTAAAAGGTTTAGGCAAGCGTGCAACCGTTAATTGATATATTTGAGTTATTGAGATCAAATTTTGCACGAAAATCTGATGTTTAATAATCCCATATTGGCTGGATTTCATCCCGTTAGTCGATTATTCTTTTGTTTGTTCGGTAATAATATACGTCTCAAATGTTGCGTAATTGTCAACCTTTGGACAAGAGTAAATCCCTTCAAAACCAATAATATTATAAATCATTGTATAATAAATTTCTATGCAATCATAGATTAAAGAAATTAATTCCTCATGCTCTGAACCATCGCGGCCCCCATGTGCACTAGAATTTCTTAAATGATACCATGAATCAAAATTTCCATATATAACCTTGTCATTTATTAATTGCTTTATCAATTTACTTGTTGACCATCTTTCTTTTTTTACTCCCGGTTCTAATCTATCCAGCATCCAATTTTGAGATTGTTCATGTTTAACATCTTTATCGGTTTGAATATAATCTATTATTTTCTGAACATCATTCTTAAAATATACATTATCAATGAGTTCAAGCTTATAAGTTTTGAATAATTTCGATGCTAAGTATTCAATTTGGATAGCCAATGATTGACCAAAATTGAAAGTGTATAATATAGAAGAAGCAACAATCCGTCTATGACTTTTCAATAAAGAGTCATATTTATTTTCACTTAAATTTTTCAGAAAGCAATAATACGACCTAAATAAATTGGAATATTCACTTTGCATTTCAGGTTCTGAACTTACTAATATTGGTGGTGTCATTTTTGCATTTGAGTAAGAGGTTTTATCTACTGTAAAATAACATTCACCAATTGCTTTTATAGAATAAAATAACACTTGCAATCTATTACCAAGAAGAAAATCAATAGAATGTAGTAATTTTTTAAATGTAACTTCATCAATTTCTTCATTTGTAAGAATTAACAATTCAGCATAATTATCAAATTGACAAATATTGAGTTCAAGGGCTTCTGAAACATCAATTTGCCACATATCATGTTTTTCACTTTTTCTTTGTTCAAATGAATTTTCAATTGAAACGATTTTGCCATTTGAATCAAAGATTATTCTTTCTTTATATGGTTTATAGGTGGAAGTTATTGTGTGCTCTGTATTATTTGGAAATTTATAGTTGCCATAAAAAATAACCCTATTTGACTGTCCGATTTTATTTGATTTAAGTTGATGAATACTGATTTCTTCAATATTTTGAATGATTTCAGGATTCATGGTGCATACTGCTGTATATTTTGTTCCATTTGTATCATAAGCTTCAATATTGCATGAAGGTTTCATCAATCCTCCTTTGCTTTCACTTTTTTTTAAGAAATGCTCTAACTCTTCATTTTCATCTAATAATCTTTTCCTGAAAAATAAAAGTTTTAATTCCTTGTATTCATTCTGAAATATAAAGCCATTCCCTTCAACTGTAACATCATTATTTGATAATAATATTCGCTTAAAATCAATTCGTAATTTTCCGTTTAAAAGTTGATTTATTTCTGTCGTTTGTTTAGTGTCTGTATTTAAGAACATTGTGTCGCTTCTTTTGTTTGCCGGGAACATCTTATTTACCCAGTAAATGTATACTATTCATAAATTCACTCAAAAATAGCGATATTTTTTGTACAAAACATTTATTTATGCGGCTAAATCTTAAAATGTTTTGTTGCATATACGATTGCAGTGAGCAACAAAGCTCACGATATTTAGTTCCTAGGAATATTGAATACTTTTACTAGCGATTAGGCTAGAACTATCTTTCCTTTGATAGGACTTTTACGCCCTGCATACCTACACTGCAGCTTCTTTTACGCTTACCTGCCCATTCATTAACATGGGTAACAACCAATCTCGGAGAGCAGAAAGTTGTTGGTTTTTTCTTTGATTGTTTAAGATGGTTTGATAAACAGGCGATAGGATTTTATTATATTTCTCTACTAAAACATTTTTAGGAGTAATTAAAGGTATATTATTTATTTGTTCATTGCTGATGTTGGGCTGTGCCGCACCACTTGCAACACTAAAAACAACTTCTCTAAAGTATTCTTGACTTAATGAATTTATCAAATAGGGTAGTTTTTCAATTGGATTATCTCCTAAATTGAAATAACCAACACGTTGATTTACATAAATCGACTCGTCTGTTATTGGAACTATGGCAAACTTTCCAATAGTTGCTCCCGTCATTGCAATTAATACATCACCTGGTTTTGCCTTGAACTTATCATCTATATGTTTATCTTCTATGTTTGCTTTTGCTAATTGTGAAATATCAATACTGTAATCCTCTAGAATATCTTTTATTTTAACAACAGAAACTCCTTCATCTGTCCACCAACTTGATTTAAAAGCAAATCCACCTGTTGAAGGGCAATAATCTCCAATCGTTCCGTTTCCCCACCCCTCAGGAATTTCCCTTTTCAATTCGGCATTGTACACCATTTTGCCACCGGATGATTTATAGGGTTTCCCGTTTTCATCCGGAAAATCGAACTGCACAAACCAATAATCGTACAGCGTTTTTGCCATAGCTTCCAACTCCCGGTTGATGCGGTTGTTGAGCTCTATTTTGGCATCAAGGTCGGAGAGGACTTTGGCGATGACTTTTTGGGTGGGGAAAGGGGGGAGCTTTATATTTAAATCGTAGTACGAGTTAAATGTCATACTAGGCACACCTGTACCTGAATTTAAATTACTTAAATCAAGACTTTTAAGATAATTAAAAAGATAAAAAGGATTTGCGAGTTTTTTATTAACAACAGAATAATAAATCGTATCAACTGTCCAAAAGGGTTCATTGACATATTGAATATTTGAAAGTGTGCCTTTTCGAGGGAGTAAAATACTTTCATCATCGAATAATGCCCTATCTCCATAACGCATAATGCCACCACTACCGAACACAGGAATATTTCCATCGTTTAATTCCTTATGGTCTTTCCCATTCTTAATGGATAAAAGATCTTTTAGCTTGTAATTATTCATACCGCAATCCTTTCAAATTATTCTGAATTTCAGTTTCCAATTCCCTGCTTTCGGCAAACAGCTTGCTTAGGTTTTCTTCAAAACCTTTCATTTTATCTTCAAACTCTTGGGCGGTAATGTCCACATATTCAATTTTTACTTCAAAATATTGCCCTGCACTAAGCGAGTAGTTTTTCTGTTTAATTTCATCGTAGTCAACAACCACAGAAAAATCGTCAATAGCTTTTTTGTGGTTAAAGGTGTCGATAATTTGTTCTTCTTCTTTTTCGGTTAAAACCGTTTTTTGGTTTTTGCCTTCTTTTACGGTTTCACCCAAATTGGAGGCATCAATCAATACTACTTTGTTTTCATTTGTTTTATTTATAAACACTATGGACACATTGGTGCCTGTGGTGGCAAAAATATTACTTGGCATGCTTACCACACCTGCTAGCATTTTTTCATCAACCAACTTTTGGCGTATTCTTTTATCAATGCCACTTTGTGCAGTAATAAAACCTGTGGGAACAACTACTGCAGCTTTTCCTTTTTTGCTCAGAGTGTATACAATATGTTGAAAAAAGAGGGTGTAAATCGACATTTTGTCTTTGGCTTTCTTTGGAATATTGGGAATGCCTGCAAAAAAGCGATCGCTGTTTTCTTTACTGTCTAAATCGTTTCGATAATCGGAAAAATCGAGTTTAAATGGAGGATTTGACACAATAAAATCAAATTTCTCTAACCTTCCGTTGTCGTCTTTATGATATGGATGCAAAATGGTGTTACCTTGAATAATATTTTGGATGGAATGCACAAGATTGTTCAAAATAAGATTCAACCGCAACAAACTTGATGACTTTTGGCTGATGTCCTGCGAGTAAATAGTACATTTATCTTCGCCAATTGCATGGGCAATATTCATCAACAATGTACCCGAGCCTGCCGAAGGGTCATATACAGTTACATCTTGCACAGCTTCGTTAACCAAAATGGCAGCCATGATTTTTGCTACTGCATGAGGTGTAAAATATTCGGCATACTTTCCACCGCTATTGGTGTTGTAGTCTTTTATCAGGTATTCAAAAATAGTGGCGTAAAAATCAAATTTTTGGTTAAAAATGTGTTCAAAGCTTACTCCAACCAGTTGATTTATAATGGCTTTTGCAAAGGCATCTCTCTTGCTGCCGTCGCTAATGTATTCAGTGAGGCGGTCAAACAATATTACTTTTGCTCCACCATCGGTTTTCACTGAAAAAATATCATTGTTGGTAATGGCAATGTCCATTAAAGTGTCATCAAACAATTTGGCAAAATCGCTTTCGTTTTGTCTGTTATAAAGCTTAGATATAAAATGATGTGGTTTAAGTTTGGCAGTATCTCCACCCAACTGCAACAGCAACATATCGTAATCGTTTTCGGAGTAGCTGCAAATTTCTTCTACCCAATTATCTGAATTTTTTAGTTTCTCATCAAGTTTCTTTACCTCAAAGGCAAATTTATCGTTCATGAACTTATACAGAAATACTTGAGTAATAATTTTAAATTCATTTCCATCGTTACCCAAGCCGTAGTTTGCACTAATGCTTTTAAGGCTGTCAATCAGTATTTGGGTTTTTTCTTTGAAATCTAAATCTGTCATATTTTATGATCTGTTTTGTATTTCGCGACTTTGTCGCTTTACTTAATCTTTTCGGTGTATTCCATGCGCGATGCGCATGATTAATGATTTCGCACCTTTGGTGCTCAGTGGTTTTTGTTCACTTTTACCTCGGGATTCT
>CAZDWA010000020.1:0-25259 GCA_964509065.1 uncultured Lentimicrobiaceae bacterium | reverse complement strand
AGGCTTAAGGTTAATGATTTCGTATTTTTAGCGCTATTTACTCCTGAAAATGAGCACCAAAAAGCACCAAGGGTGCGCTGATTAATAACATAGCCCGCCAGGGCTATGCAATCATCATTCCCATTTTCCCCAAGCACCAAAGGTGCGAAATTAAGCATTCTATCTTTTTTTTGGGGTTTACTCAAGGTTCGTGATTTCGCACCTTTGGTGCTCAGTGGTTTTTGTTCACTTTTACCTCGGGATTCTCCCAAGGTTAGTGATTTAGCGCCCTTGGCGCTGCTTACCACTGAAATTGTGTTATTTAAAGCACCAAAAGTGGGCTTATCATTAACAAGGCTTAAGGTTAATGATTTCGTATTTTTAGCGCTATTTACTCCTGAAAATGAGCGCCAAAAAGCACCAAGGGTGCGTTGATTAATAACATAGCCCGCCAGGGCTATACAATCATCATCCCCATTTTCTCCAAGCACCAAAGGTGCGAAATTAATCCCACAAGTACTTCTCATTATACTCTATCTCGTATTTTTTTAAAAACGCCAAATATTCCTCCTGAAATGATTTCTTCCGGTGATGCTCTGCCTGATTCTCAATATACCTGATAACAACATCTATTTCAGCCGGATTTACCGAAAAACTTGCATAACCTCTTTGCCAGTAAAAATTCTTATACTTTTCACCTTTAGTTTTTATCCACTTCGATGAATGAGATTTAACTTCTTCGATAAATTTCATCAACGCAATTTTCCGGGACAAAACACAAAGAATGTGAACATGATCTTTATAACCACCGATTTTCACTGGCTTGAAATCCATATTTTTACATATCCCGCCAATATATTTATACAACTCATCTTCAATTTCTTCATCAATAAATGGATATCTTCCCTTTGTGCTAAAGGTTATATGGCTATAGTTATAAGCAATTGACTGTGGCATAATTATATATGTTAATATTCAAACATGAATCTTCGTAAAGTTTTGCAAAACTAAAAAACGAAGTCAGGGTCAAACAACTCTTCCGTAAAATTCGTTAATGTATTCGTTTACAACCAAATTATTGATATACTTCGATGATTCGGGGTTCAAGATAATGTTATTTTTGTTTCTAAATTGTTTAATAATCAAAGACATCATTTGTTCAGCAAAATAGCTTTCATTTCCTAATAATCTAGTGTTTTGGAGCACTTGCAAATCTGCTTCCTGTTTTAAATTTTGTAATACTTCAAAAATCTGACTTTCCTTTTGTGATAATTTGGCTCGCTCAAGTATGCGTTTGTGTATACGAGCATATTTCGGGTCGTTGTTATACTTGTCTTTCAGTAAATTATTTTGACGGTTTAGCTCCTTAATCTTTTCATAAATCTTTGTCAATGCTCCAATATTTTGTTTCATTTCCTCTTGTGAAATCTCGTCAAGGTTCTTTTTGTCGAAAAGGCGTTTTAGTTCTTCGTACAGAGAAACAAATTCCGGGTCTTTCTTGTCAAAATTACTTGCTAAAGTTTCACGTGTTTTCCGTAGGGTATCTTTTAAACTGTCAGCTAAAATCATCTCTTCTTCCGAAATTTTAGTGAAGTGAAACAACACATCTTCGAGGGCTAGATTGAGTAAATTGGTGTTGTCTATTTTGTTTTTCAACGCCTCTTGTGTATTTAGTAGGGCTAAATGATTTTCTACCTCGTAATAAAGTTGAGCCAGTTTTTTAAAATTAACTTTTTCGAGCAAGTCGAAATGACCAAATGTACGAATTAGATTGTATAAATTTTTGGCACTCACTAAAGCTTTTTTAATGAGCAAGATTTTTTCTCGGTCTTGAATTTGTGTTATTTGCTGTGAAAAAAGTTCGGCATTAGCTGTGTTAAAATGAAATAAAACATCTTTTATGTCTGTAATTTCTTGTTCGATTTCCTCCTTCGACATAAACAAGTTGGAGTAAGATTCCATTTCGTCACCCAACTCAGCTTGTAACTCATCAAAATAAGCTTTGTTTGTTGCATCAAACTCTGCGCGAATATCTGCAAAATCAACTACATATCCATATTTAAAATTCTTATAAGTTCGATTGACGCGTGTGAGAGCTTGTAGAAGATTATGCCTTCTTATAACACGTCCAATGTACAATTTTTTTAATCGATGTGCATCGAAACCGGTTAAAAGCATATTGTAAACAAACAGCAAATCAATTTCACCTTCTTTGAAATCTTCAACTAAATCTTTGCGCTCATCTTTTGTGCCAATATCATGAAGAATTAATGCGGCTGATTTTACTTTATGTTTATGTTGATTTAAAGATTTATAGCCCACATGGGGATCCGCTGCATATGACAATTCTTCTTGTTCCGGTTTCTGAGTGTATTTTTCATTAAAAATTCGATACATTTCTTTTGCTTGATCTGAACTGTCACACACCACCATCCCACCAATGGAGGCATCGGAAAAAGTCAAACGGCTTCTTTCGAAGTCTTTAATAACATAGTCAAGCATTGGCTCAACAAAACTGGAGTGAGCAAAAACTCTTCGATTTTCTATATCGCCTTTTATAACCTGGATTTTATCCAATGCATCTTTCAGAACAATTTTATAATTGTTTTCGATTTCTTCTCTGATTAATCGAAGGGTATAGCCATCGGCAATAGAAGCGTTGTAGTAGTATTTATGGATATAATTACCAAACAAATCTTTGGAGTAATAATCTTTGGTAATTAGCGGGGTGCCTGTCAAACCAATTTTAATTGAATTGGTGTCAGATAGGACAAGGTTCGCTAAAAAACTACCATGCGGGTTGTAGCTGCGATGCACTTCATCCAAAAAATAAATTCGCTGTATGTTGATGTCGTAATCTTGTTTTCGTGTTACGTTGGCTTCTTCACTGAATTTCTGAATATTTACAACTGTGATTTCAGCTTTTCCAGAATGGTTGTGGATAGCTGCTGTGGTTTTTATGGATTTTACAAAATCTACTTTTGAATCGACAATATGAACAATTAAGCCACGAGCTGTAAATTCATGTTTAGCCTGATTAAGAAGGTCAATACGGTCAACAATAAAATAGAATTTCGGTACTATATTTTTCTTTTGGAAATAATCGGTTAAATAACGCACATTGAAATATGCTAATGCAGTTTTACCACTCCCTTGTGTATGCCAAATGATGCCTTTTTTGACACCGTTTTCCAATCTGCTTTCAATGGCTTTTGTAGCAAAAAGTTGAGGGTAACGCATAATGTGTTTTTGAATTCCCTGTTTTTCGTTTACATATACAATTGCATATTTTAAAATAAATGAAAGCCTTTCTTTTGAAAATAAAGATGTAAGTAATCTATTTGTTGCTGTATTTGGGTCTTTATTTGTTAGAAATTCAGGTGAATTTTTGATTACTGTCAGATTGTTGTCTTTTAAAATAAAGTTTTCTAAATCATCATTTTCATTAGCTAACAATTCTTCCAAATTTAAATTTTCTTCTTCTCTAAAATAGTTGAATATTGGTTTTGTATATGAAGCTGAAGCGTAAAAAGCTCCTTGTAAAGGTTCAATATCTTCAATGTCATACTCCATATTGTTGGAGAAAACCATTAACTGAGTAACATTTACGAACTTTCTAAATTTTTTGTTTTGAAATCGTTGGTTTATTCTTATTCGTTCTGCAATTATTCCATCTCGGTTATGTGGTTTCTTAACTTCAATAAATGCCAACGGCATTCCATTGATTAAAAGAGTTATATCGGGCCTGAATTCTTCGTCTCCGTTTTTATAAGTCAATTCGGTTACAACATGAAATTTGTTTTCTTCAAAATTCTCAAAATCAATTAGTTTTATGCCTGATTCGCTTGTAAGTTTCTCAAAAAAGGCTTTGCCTAAGTCATCATTACTCAGTAAAAGAGATGTTTCAGCCAATAAACGTTCCGCTTGGCCAAGATCAATATCAGGATTAATTTTTGAGACTGATTCTTTGAAAATATTGCTAAATATATTTGTCTCTCTGTCCCAAACAGCATCTTTTAGTGAAATATATTCGTAGCCTAGTCTGCATAAATGCAAAATGGCCGGTATTTTCACTCTTGAATCTTCATTAAATTTCATACTTCACGGTCCAGTGTTTATAAACCGCAAGTTACACAATTTACAATAGTGCGTAGCTGTTTATTTTGACTTTTTTCGTCTTTTAGCAACTTCTTATTAGCTAATTTAGTATCATTTTACATTTCTACCTAAGGTCTAACCATGTGGCTAAAGTAGCGGTTCTTTACCGATAAATTTCAATTGAAACGCTTTCTCTCCTTGGGTTCAAATCGCTTGTTCGTGGAAAGCCCCACAGGACTAGACACGGCAAACCACCACAACTAACATCTAATTCCCCCAATAAATCTACCACATTCATAAAACCATCCAAAAATAGCTAAACTTTTATTCAAAACAGTCGTCTATGCGGCTAAATTTTAAAATAATTTTCTGCATATACGCTTACTGTACATATGCCAAGGCTACAAAAATTCGAATGCCGGGATTATAGAATCAATTCAATAGCGTTTAGCCGAGAAATACTATTCCTTGATAGCATGTACATCTCCTGAAAATCCATACTTCCGCGCCAATAATCTGCCGGTTTAAGAGCAATCAAACAATACGCATCCTACTTTGTTTAACTATCAGTTGTGAAAACTGTTTGCTGCCTTTTGTGTGATAAATGGCTGCCTTGTCGTTGAAAAATCAATTAAATTATATACTATGGAGTTAGGAATTGGAATGTTTGGAGATATGTCATACGATTTCCAAACGCAAAAGTATCAGCCTGCCGGCGAGCGACTTAAAGAGATAGTCGAAGAGGTAAAGCTGGCTGATGAATTAGGTATTGACTTATTTGCCATCGGGGAGCATCATCGGGAGGATTATGCCGTGGCGGCACCCGAAATTTTATTGGCATCCTTGGCTACCGTTACAAAAAATATCAAGTTGTCAAGTGGGGTAAATGTAGTAAGCTCAGCCGATCCGGTAAAGCTGTTTCAAGATTTTACAATGATTGACCTCATGTCGAATAACCGAGCCGAAATAATGGCAGGCAGAGGCAGTTTTATTGAGTCGTTTCCGGTATTTGGCTATAATCTCAAGGATTATAACGAGCTGTTTGAAGAAAAATTAGAATTATTGCTAAAGCTACGCGATGAAGAGGTAGTAAATTGGGAAGGGAAATTACGTGCTCCTGTTTCAAACTTGAAGTTATATCCACGTCCCGACCGTAAAATCCCTATTTCTATTGCGGTGGGAGGCACTCCTGAATCGGTTGAACGGGCTGCACGCCTCGGCTTGCCAATTGTATTTGCCATTATTGGCGGCAATCCTGCGCAATTTAAGCCTTTGATTGACTTTTATAAGGAAGCCTACGAAGCTTATGGACATAATCCGGCAGATATGAAAATAGGCATACATACACATTTGTTTATTGATGATTCGAAGGAGATTATCCTAAAAGATTATTTCCGCTATTATGCGCATTCCATGAATAAAATTGGCAGAGAAAGAGGTTGGAGAGGCTCCTACACTCCCGAAAGCTTCCTTGCCGGCATGCGCCCTGACGGACATTTATATATGGGAAGCCCCGAAGAAGTGAGCGAAAAGCTGATAAATACATTGGAATTATTTGATATTCAGCAATATATAGCGCATATCGATATTGGAGGTCCAACGCATAAGCAAAATATGAAAACTATTGAATTGTTTGGCACCAAGGTAGTACCTGCGGTGAAAAAGCACTTTGGAGCTTAGCTTGACTGCGAGTACGGACAAAAAAATAAGCCTGCAGCTTTTTGTTGCAGGCTTATTTTTTTAACCTGCTTAATTCATGAATTGGTGAATTATGCAGGTTAAAAATGTTTTTACATATCCATCATTTGTTCTTCATCATCCATCATTTGCTGACGTCTTTCACCATTGCGTTTTTTCTGCTGATTGATACGGTAGTTGAAGTTTAGTGTGATGGTCGTGGTGCTCCAACGGAAGTTACTGCTGGAGTAAAAGTTTGGTCCAAAGGTTTCCATAGCATGTTTGCGGGTATTGAATACGTCACGAACATTCAGTGTGAGTGTGCCTCTGTCACTTAATACATCTTTGCTTAGACCTAGGTCGACACTGTAACCCGGCAATCTGCTGCCTTGAGGTGTAGACATCTTGCCGCGATAATTCCCGGCCAGCTGCAAATCAAAGCTTTTAGCCACAGTAAATTTCGATTGCAATCTGCCCCACCATGAATAGTTATCTGTTTCATAAAATACGCCATAGGCTTCACCTTGTGTCATGGAGCGGAAGAAGTTAAGGCTTCCGTTCAGATTAATAATCTTGCTCAGCGAATACATCCCGATAAGTTCAAGTCCGTAGGAATCATTTTTGGCAAAGTTTTCGGGGCGTGCAAAGGTTACTAGGGTACTATCAACCCGTTCAACCCGTTCAATACGTTGGAATACATCTGTGCTGTGGCGATAATAAATGTTTGCGTTTACGCTGGCATTCTTCCAATAACGTAGGTATCCGGTTTCAAAAGCATTGGTATAAACCGGCTTAAGGTTTGGATTTCCTGTCATTATATTTCGATTGTCATTTAATGTGCGGAAAGGATTCAGCTGCCAAAAGCCCGGGCGACGTATTCTACGGCTGTAGCTGAATTGGATGTTATCTTGTTCGGTAAGCTTATAGGTGAAGTGTGCCGAAGGGAATAAGTCGATATAGTTATTCTTATTTTCTTCTTGTGTTTCACGGAGTATGGTTGAAATTTGACTGTATTCGCTTCGTAGCCCGACTTGGTAACTGTAACGACCTACATCATTGCCAAAGAGGGCATAGGCTGCATAAATATTTTCATCATATACAAAATGATTGGTAAAAGCCGAAAGCGGATACCTGTCTCCTGTAAGCTCATCTTCCTCTTCCACGCGATAGTCGTTGTCGATGGTTCGATTTTGGAACTTAAAACCGGTTTCGAGTTTTGCTTTCCCACCGAAAGGGTGGAAGTAATCCGCCTGAAACTGCAGGTTACCGTCCACTTCATCATTATTAACCCATTGGTAAAGCGGATCCGGATACGGCTCTATCACATTAAATATGGTTTGTTCAATAATGGTGGAATTGCCTTTTTGCTTGCTGTCGTAATACTGTAAGCTAGCTGTAAACAGCTGGTCTTTCCTTTTAAATTGTTTACGGTAATCTGCTGAATACTGTAAATTCGGGAAGAAATTGCTTTGATCCGTGATACGTTCACTCTCATTGATTAAATGGGTAGCCGGGCGATAGTCATTATATAGCACGGTAGTGAGGTTATTCATATTGGCATGACGATACATCATGCTTAATGTCAGTGAGTTATTTGGAGTAATTAGGTATTCTGCTCCAAAGCGGAAGGTATTTCCAAAGCTTGTTCGTTTCGATTCCGAATCTTGATATGTTTCATATGGTGTTTCAAAATCAAATCGGCGGTAGGAGTCACCCCCGCCCACATTTTCCCGATAATTGATATTGTATGTCGCAAACAAATTCACCTTATCTAATCGGTAATTGGCATTAAGCCCTAAACCTGCTTGGAGGGGATATCCTGTGGTGACATCTACTGAGCCGTTAAATCCTCGGCGCTTATCTTTTTTCAAGACGATATTAATAATTCCCGAAGTCCCTTCTGCATCATAGCGTACGGAAGGATTTGTAACCACTTCAATTCGTTCAATCATATCGGATGAAATGCTGCGCAATGCATTTTTATCGCTTAATCCGGCCAAGCCCGATACTTTTCCGTCTACCAAAATACGGACTCCTTCATCGCCTCGCAAACTAACATTCCCTTCGATATCAACTGTTACGGAAGGGATGTTTTCAAGCACTTCAATTGCATTTCCGGCTTTGGAACTCAGGTCTTTACCGATATTAAACACCCTTTTATCCAATGTCATCTCCACTGTCGAACGTTCGGCAATTACTTCAATCTCTTCCAACATCTCGCTGTCGGGGCTGATGAATAAATCACCTAGGTCACGCAACATCCGGCTGCGGCTTACAACCACATTGTCTAAATTTATGGTGGCATAGGCTAAAAACTGTATTGAAACCATGTAGTTGCCGGGTTTCAACTCGATATTGAAATCGCCCTTTGGTCCGGAGATAGAACCTGCCACAAAACTGGTGTCACTTTGGTTATACACCATAATGGTAGCATATTCCAATGCCTGACGATTGCTTTTATCAATGATTTTACCTTTGATTCCACTATCGATATCCGAAGGAATCTCCGCAGCAATAGTGGTAAATGCCAGAGAAAATAATAAAACAGAAAATAAATATTTTATTGAATTCATATGAATGAAGTAGTTTTGAAATAGACCTGTTGTCCGAATTATATTTACTAATTTATGTTTAAACAATGCAATCAATGAAAGTATTCAATTGTAACAAAAATCATGCCTGAAATTTAAGTTATCTTAACGTATCCGCTTCTTTTTCGTTGACGTAATGCTTCAAAAGTCAAAATAGCTGTGGCAACAGATACATTTAGTGAATCTGCGATGCCTGCCATTTCGATGCGAATCTTATAATCTGCTTGCTGCACCCAAAAGTCGGATAAGCCGGTAGCTTCTGTTCCCATCACCAAGGCGGTGGGACCACTAAAATCGGCATCTAAATAATCGACTGATGCTTGCAGCGAAGATGCAAAAATCTTGAAATTATTGGCTTGCAGCCATTCTATAGCTTTTTCCGCACTACTTAATGCCAGCGGAACAGTGAAAATACATCCTAAACTTGCCCGAATGGTGTTTGGATTATACAAATCTGTGGAAGGGTCGCACACAATCACCGCATCTACCGCAGCAGCATCGGCAGTGCGTAAGATAGCACCCATATTGCCGGGCTTTTCTACCGCTTCCAATACGATGATTAAGGGGTTTTCACCTAATTTTATATCATCAATTTGACGTAAAACCGGCTCACATACTGCCAGCATACCGTCCGAGCCTTCGCGATATGCGATATGTGCAAATACTTCAGGACTAACGGCTTCGATATGGCAGTTTTCAGGAAGTAATTTTTTGATTCCGTGTAACTTAGGACCTGCAATATCTTCGGCAACGAACAGCGATTCGGGTTTCCAACCGCTTAACAATGCACGTTCAATCTCACGATAACCTTCGATAAGCGTTCGTTGCTGCTTTCGCCTTTCGGACGACTTTTGAAGACGTATGAGATTTTTTATTTTCGGATTCGATTTACTGCTGATCATTGCGGCAAAATATATTTTATTTTTTTGAAAATGTTGATGTTATGTATTTATATTTTTTGAAGTTGCAAAAATATTTTTAGGAAACTGCGATAAGCTTACCCCAAGTATAACCAATAGTATACCGGCTATTTTGGAAGGGATAAACTGTTCGCCCAAAATAAGGAAGCTGAAGAATGCGGTAAAAACCGAAATCAAGTTTGTGTAAATATTACTTCGTGAAACCCCGATTTTACTAACCGTATAGGTAAATAAAACAAATGCCATAGAGCTTGCAAATACACCCAATAACACGAGCGGCATCATCACTTGTGAAAGTGTGCCAAGCGGAACTTTACCGGATGTTTCCATTAAAAAGAGCGGTAAAAAGTAGAAAATTCCAATTGTATTTTGCCCCCATACAATGGTAAGGGCAGAATAATGCTCGGTCGTCTTTTTAAGGAATAAGCTGTAAATGATGGCGGAAATCACTGCACCAAACAGGAAAAGTATCCCCAATGGTGAGGCGGTCAAGGTGAAATCCCTATCAATCAGCATGACAAGTATTCCCATGAACGAAACCAATAAACCAATGATATTGAGTGTTGTAAGTCGCTCGTTTGTAAAGATTCGGGTAGCAATAGGTGTAAATACGGGTATGGTGGCAATAATTACTGCGCTGATGGTGGGCGAAACCAAATTCAACCCATAGCTTTCTCCTACAAAATAAAGAAAGGGATTGAATAAGGAAGTTAATAAAAATAGTTTGAAATGCTTTTTTTGAATCTTTTGAAATGAATTGGTGAAATACAATAACAAAGCCAAAAAGACAGACGAAATTATCAGGCGAAAAAATACGGTAGTGCCAGGTCCCAAGGTTTCAAAAACCTGTTTCGACCAGATATACGACATGCCCCAAAACAGCATGGCGACCAAGGCACTAAGATGTACTTTTAAGCTTGCTTTCACCTTTAAAATTATTAGTGGGCGAAAATATGTAATTTCGATTTTATATGTCGCTATGAATCAGTTTGCGGTATATAAATGACAGCAAAAATCTAAAAATTTATTTAGAATCGTTTTGAATTGGACTTTTATGGTATTTTTTTTTGAAATTATTCTATTTTTACAAAAAAAATATCACGCTTAATAAAACATATCAGTATGGCGGACCTTCGGACAAATTATATGGGCTTGCAGTTGAAAAATCCTATCATTGTGGGTAGCTGTGGTCTTACAAATTCTGTAGAAAACATTAAAGAAGCGGCAGCCAATGGTGCTGCGGCAGTGGTGCTTAAATCACTTTTTGAGGAGCAGATTCTCCATGGTGCACACCATGCAATCATGCAGGATGAAATTGCAAATTATTATCCTGAAGCGGATGATTATATCCGTAACTATATGCGTGACAACGATGTAGAGCTGTATCTGAATCTTATTCGGGAGAGCAAAAAAGCGGTTGACATTCCTATTATTGCAAGTATCAACTGTGTAACAGGACAGGAATGGCTTAATTTCGCCCGTAAGATAGAAGATGCCGGGGCTGATGCTCTGGAGCTGAATATTTTCATTTTGCCTTCCAACCACCTCAAAACAGCTGAACAAAATGAAGCCTTGTATTTTGAAGTGCTGGAAAATGTGCTGAAAGCCGTAAAAATTCCCGTAGCTGCAAAGATTAGCTACTATTTTTCGAGCCTAGCCAAAATGGCACTTCAGCTTTCGTGGACCGGAATCAAAGGTTTGGTGATGTTTAATCGTTTCTTTTCACCCGATATCGATATCAATAAGTTTGAGGTGAGAGCATCTAATGTGTTGAGCACGCCCGCCGAGTTGCCTTTATCATTGCGTTGGGTTGCCATGCTTTCGTCGCGCCTGCATTGCGATATAGCCGCATCAACTGGTATTCATGACGGTACCGCCATCATCAAACAATTGCTTGCAGGAGCTAAAGCAGTGCAAATTTCGTCTGTATTGTATAAGAAAGGATTTAAAGAAATTAATGCCATGCTGTCGGAGATAACCGAATGGATGCAAAAGCATAATTTCAAAGATACTTCACAGTTTATCGGACGTATGAGCATCAAGGAAACGGAAAATCCTGCTGCCTATGAGCGTGTGCAGTTTATGCGTCACTTCAGCGGAATAGAATAGGCTAAATTCGGGAAGCAGCAGTTTCTTTTAAGTAATCTTCAACATTCCTTTCAATTCGTGCAGCGATATTTTGTGTATCGGCTTTGCTAAATTGTTGTCCGGTAACCTTTTCATAAAGCTCGATATAGCGTTCGGATGTTTGCATGACGAATTCGTCCGTCATATGCGGCGGCTCTTGCCCTTCGAGACCTCGGAAGTTGTTGTCCATCAGCCATTCCCTGACAAATTCTTTGGATAGCTGCTTTTGCTTTCTTTGGTGACGAAAATCATCTTCATAGCTCTCAGCCAAAAAATAACGTGATGAGTCTGGGGTATGTATTTCATCAATAAGTCGGATATTTCCCTCACTGTCTTTCCCGAACTCATATTTGGTATCCACCAAAATCAATCCTTTTTCTGCTGCGAGGGCAGTGCCGCGAGCAAACAAGCGTTTTGTGTAATCTTCCACCATTTGATATTCTTCCTGTGTCATCAGCTTATTTGCGATAATATCTTTTGGTGCGATATCTTCATCATGCCCTTCTGCAGCTTTTGTGGTAGGTGTGATAATGGGAGTATCGAATTTTTGATGCTCTTTCATGCCGTCCGGCAGCTCCACATCGCAAATCAGGCGGCTGCCTTGCTGATAGTTGCGCCAGGCACTCCCGCTGAGATAGCCTCGAATTACCATTTCCACTGCAAAGGCTTGGCAGGCTTTGCCTACGGTCACCATAGGGTCGGGGCTTGCAAGCTTCCAATTTGGAACAATATCTGCCGTGGCATCCAAAAAAAGTGAAGCGATCTGGTTTAAGACCTGCCCTTTGAAAGGAATCCCTTTGGGAAGCACCACATCGAAAGCCGAGATGCGGTCGGTGGCAATCATTACCAATAAATCATTGCCAATAAAATACACATCCCTCACCTTGCCTTTGTAAAATCGACTTTGTCCGGGAAAATTGAAGTTTGTTGCTGTAAGTGCCTGATTTTTCATGACTAAAAGCTGTGTTATTATTCTTCTGATGCTTGTTCTGCTTGCTTTTCAGGGGCTGTATCTTCTTTTTTGCTATCATCTCCTTCCGTTCTCCCCGCATACTTATATGCTTGAATGATGCGTGTCACCAGTCTGTGGCGCACCACATCTTTTTCTGTCAGCCAAATCCATTCTATCCCTTTTACTTCTTTAAGCAGCTCGGTGGCTTGTATCAGCCCGGAAGGCTGTCGGTAGGGAAGGTCAATCTGGGTGATATCGCCATTAATAATAAACTTGGATTCTTTGCCCATCCGCGTGAGGAACATCTTCAGCTGACTTCTTGTGGCATTTTGTGCTTCGTCCAGAATGACAAATGCATAATCGAGTGTCCTTCCGCGCATAAATGCCAGCGGTGCCACTTCAATAGTGCCATCTTCGAGATAATGTGCAAGCTTTTGTTGAGGCAACATATCGCGAAGGGCGTCATAAAGCGGCTGCATATATGGATCTAATTTATTTTTCATGTCGCCGGGTAAAAATCCGAGGTTTTCGCCTGCTTCTACCGCCGGGCGGGTTAAAATAATACGTCGTACCTCCCTGTTTTTCAATGCTTTTATTGCCAAAGCAACCGCAGTATATGTTTTTCCTGTCCCGGCAGGACCAATGGCAAAAACCATGTCATTGTCATAGATGGCACGTACCATGCGCTTTTGATTGGCGCTGATAGCGCGTACCTTGACACCATTTCGTCCATAAACCAATACTTCTCTATCCGTTAAGCTGCGGACACTTTCTTCTTGCCCTTCGCCAAGCATGATTTGATGAATGATTTTATTGGAAATCTTCCCATAATGTTCCAAATGAAGGGTAACCATTTCAAAACGACTGATGAAATAATCCACTTCATCCTGTTCTCCGATAATTTTAATAAAATTGCCTCGGGCTATAATCCGTAACTTCGGAAATAGTTGCTGCATAAAGCTTAGATGCACATCGCCGGCACCAAACAGCTCAACCGGATTAAGATGTTCAAGTTGAATAATTTGTTCACTCATAGGCTTTATTCGTTCAAAAGAGTAGTTTAAAATCCTTAGTGCAAAAGTATTCATTTCCTTCCCATTATTTTGCCATATACCTTATCTTTGCATAAAATTCTGAGATTTTGATTGTGCAGCTTCTTGCTCGGCAATAGCAAAGCTGTGTATTGACAAAGGTTTGACGAGATATGGCGATTATCACATTAACAAGTGATTGGGGAACTTCCGATTATTATGTGGGAGCGGTAAAAGGAGTAATTTTATCGCTTATGCCTGAGGTGAATATAGTCGATATCTCGCACCATATCAATCATTTCGATATAGAAGAAGCTGCTTTTGTAGTGCGAAATGCATATCCTTTTTTCCCAAAAGGCACTGTGCATATTATCGGAGTGGATACGGTAGAAAGCACCGAACATCCGCATTTGCTTGTGTTTCACCAAGGACATTATTTTATTGGAGCGGATAATGGGATATTTTCCATGATTTTTGATAGCAAGCCCGACAACATATTCGAGTTGACGGTAATTCAAGATAGCGATTTTTATACGTTCAGCACCCGTGATCGTTTTGCAAAAACAGCTGTCAAAATCATTCAAGGCATTGATTTGCATGAGCTGGGAAATCCGCGTACAGACTTTAATTCGAAGCTGCTGCTTGCACCGGCAACACCAGGTAACCGTATTAATGGAGTGGTTACTTATGTGGATTCTTATGGCAATGCCATCACAAATATTTCGTTGGAGTTGTTTGAAAGGATTCGCGCTGAAAGGGATTTCGAAATTAATTTCAACACCTACAGCTTAGCAAAACTGGTTCAAACCTATCCGGATGTGCCCGAGGCTGACCTGCTAGCCCTTTTTGGAACGCACGGCATGCTTGAAATTGCCATTAATAAAGGAGATGCTGCATCGCTTTGCGGATTGAGGAAACATACGGCAGTAACAATTGTTTTTAAGGAATAGCACTATCAATACATGGGGGTAAGGTGATTTCGGATGACTTTTGCTTCACGATTGTTCAAATATTTTAAGCTTGGCTTTGTTAAAATATGTTTAGACTGACAATAAAGCCGGCATAATTGGAAAAGCCATAGCAAATTAGACTGTGTAGCTGGACTAAAAAATGTATTTTTGTCGGCTGACAAAAGAAGAAATATATGTTTGCACTGTTTCTGAAAGAAATAAGTAGTTTTTTGAGCAGCCTCATCGGTTATTTGGTGATTGCTGTATTCTTGTTGATTAACGGGCTGTTTCTGTGGGTGTTTCCAACTGATTTCAATATTTTGAATTTCGGTTATGCCAGCCTCGACGGCTTGTTTATCATTGCTCCATTTGTTTTTATGTTTTTGGTGCCGGCTGTCACCATGCGCTCGTTTGCGGATGAGAAAAAGACCGGTACTATAGAATTATTGTTGACAAAACCCTTGAGCGACTGGCAAATTATCGCAGCCAAATATCTTGCGGGTCTTGCCCTAGTGTTGTTTTCCATACTGCCCACCCTAATATATTATGTGTCTGTTTATCGCTTGGGGCTACCACCCGGCAACCTCGACTCGGGCGGAATTTGGGGAGCATATATCGGCTTGTTTTTCTTGGGTGCTGCATTTGTTGCCATTGGTATATTTAGCAGTAGTATTACTGAAAACCAGATCCTTGCGTTTATACTTGCGGTGGTGTTGAGTGGCTTTGTATATCTCGGCTTTGAGCTGATTTATTCGTTCAGCTGGTTTGGCAGTGCCGATCTATTTATCAAGCAATTGGGAATGGCAACACATTACAGCTCCATCAGTCGGGGCGTGGTTGATACGCGCGACTTGATTTATTTCTTGAGCGTGATAGCTCTCTTTTTAAGTTTTACTCAATTATCCTTAGCTAGCAGAAAATGGTAAAGAAAGAAGAGAAAACGAAGACTAAGGTAAAAGATATCCGTAAGCAGCAGCTGCTTTATTTCGGACTTTTGTTTGTTATCCTAATCACTGTCAACGTGATAGGAAATTATATGTTTAGCCGTATCGACCTCACAAGCGAAAAGCGTTATACGCTGGCTCCCGAAACGCGTAACTTGTTGCGCTCCTTGGATGATATCGTATTTTTCCGCATTTATCTGGAAGGCGAATTTCCTGCAGGCTTTAAAAAGCTGAAGCGCGAAACAAAAGAAATGCTAGACGAGTTTAGGGCTTATAGTAAATTCGTGGAATATGAATTTATCGACCCTTTGGAGGGCGCCAGCCGCGAAGAGTCGGAAGAAACCATCAAACACCTGATGGAGCAAGGGCTTCGAGCCACTGATTTGCAGATACAAACTGCCTCAGGTCGTGAACAAAAGGTGATTTTCCCCGGAGCAATGGTGATGTATCGCGATAATGAATTTCCGCTCGACTTGCTTGATGAGCAATTGAATACGCCTCCTGAAGTGGTGCTGAATAACTCAATTCAAAACCTTGAGTTTAAAATGGCAGACATGGTGCGCAAGATTACGCAGCTTCAAAAACCTGCCATCGCCTTCATCGAAGGGCATGGTGAGCTGAATGATGAAGAAGTGTATGATATCAGCCGCAGCCTGCTACAAAATTATCGGGTTGACCGAGTGGAAATTAAGGGGCGGATTGGCACATTGACACATCGCTCAGATCCTGATAGTGAAGGAAATATACGCATTAAGCCTAATTATGAAACCATTATCATTGCCAAGCCTACACAGCCTTTTAGCGAAAAAGACAAATTCATCATTGACCAATATATTATGTACGGAGGTAAGGTGTTGTGGCTCATCGACCCGGTGATTGCCAGCATGGACAGCCTCCAGATGAGTGAAAGCACGGTGGCAGTGGATATGGACTTGAATTTGGATGATCAGCTGTTTAAATATGGGCTCAGGTTAAATAAAAACTTGGTGCTTGACTTAAATGCTGCACATATCCCGCTTCGTACGGGCGAGCTGGGGGGGCAAGCGCAAATTGAGTTTTTCAGATGGTATTATTTCCCTTTGCTGGGACAAGCTTCAAATCACCCTATGGTGCGTAATATCAATGCGATAAAAGCAGATTTTGTCAGCTCAATAGATACCATTGATGTGGATAATATCAGCAAAATACCTTTGCTGCGTACCTCCAACTATTCACGTACCTCCAACACCCCTGCCTTGGTGTCGCTAAGCTTGCTCAACGACAAGCCGGACGAACGTATGTACAATCGTGGGGGGCAAACCGTAGCATATCTGCTGGAAGGGGAGTTTGAATCACTATATAGAAATAGGATGCCGCCCGAAATAACCGGAAGCCGTGAAATTGGATTTTTGGAATATGGAGAGCCTACTTCCATGATTGTGGTGGCAGACGGAGATATTATTAGAAATCAGTTTCATGTGCCCCAAGGCTATCCACTACCGCTCGGTTTTGATCAGTTTACCCGAAGGACATATGGAAATAAAGATTTTATACTGAACGCCATTAGTTATTTAACCGATGAATCAGGACTGATAAGCATACGCTCTCGCGAGCTGAAAATTCGAATGCTTGACCAAGCAAAAGTGAAGAATAACAGGCTTGGCTGGCAGCTGATTAATATATTGGTGCCCATCGCACTGCTTGTAGTAATAGGTTTTGTTTTGGCTGTTCGCCGAAAGCGGAAATATGCTGTAAAAACCAAATAATAAACTAGTAATCACTTAACCTGCATAATTCACCAATTCATAAGCTTGTCAAGCTATATTTATCATAATAAGTTTATGATTAGTGCGTTATTGAACTTGAGTTATAATTTAAAAAAGTAATTAATATAAAATGAATTTTGATTTAATTTTGGCAATTTTTACGTTATGAGCTGTTCGCAGTAGTTGGCTACAGCTTCACAGCTCACGCCTGAAAATTTCTCAAAATTAAATTCATGAATTAAGCAGGTTAGCCTCAGATAGATAAGGGATATGATAAAAAAGAACAAATTTGCGTTTATCTTAACCATTGTACTATTGCTTATTGCAATGTTACTGGTAGTAAATAGAAACTATACGTCCACTTTACAAAACAAGGATGCTGATTTTGCGGTATATGATACTGCCAGCGTCACCAAAATTTTTATTGCCGACCTAGATACCAGCGAGGTATTGCTTGAGCGTACCGCCAACGGATGGACGGTCAACTCCGACTATCTTGCCAATCAGCGTAAGATTGACGTGATGCTGAATACCATGATGAAGCTGCGGGTACGTGGTCCGGTTTCAAAGTCGAGCCAAGAAAATGTGGTAAAGCGTATGGCAGGTATTGCCATCAAAGTAGAAGTGTATCAAATTGTGCCGCGAATCAATTTGTTTGATCGTATAAAGCTGTTCCCGCGTGAAATACGTACCAAATCGTACTTTGTAGGAGATAACCCCCGCGATAATGTGGGTACATTTATGTACAAAGAAGGTGCAAAACATGCATATATCATGCATCTTACCGGTTTTGTGGGTTTTGTTACTTCGCGCTACTCCCCATTGGAAGACGACTGGCGAGATTATACGGTATTTAAAAAGAAGATGAATGAAATTCAGGCGGTTACACTTGAATTTAATGAGGAGCCGGAGATGGGGTATACGATTGAACGCTCGGATAAACACCGCTACCGCCTCACGCGCCTAACGGATCAATATGTGTATCCGGACTTCGATACCTTGAAAGTGCTGAACTATCTTAGTTCATTTGCGGATGTGCGCTTTGAATCCTTATTAAATAATTTGCCTCTCGCAAGACGCGATTCGGTGATTAACTCTCCCTTCAAACATCGCTTGACATTGCTTGGAACGGATGGGGAAGAAATCCGGGTGACCACATATAATAAAGCAGCACAAGCTGAGCATTTGGATATTGATGAAAGCCTTGTGCCAATGGACTATGACCGCCTTTATGCATTGGTCAACGATGATAAGGATTTTGTGCTTATCCAATATTATATTTTCGATAAACTGCTACGCTCAATAGATTATTTTGAGCGGGAATAAAGGATTTTTTTGCTTGTTTATGGCGAAACAATTACTGTTTTCTTCAGTAGCTGATTAAGACCGGGATTTTCTATTTCAATATAGAAGTCACCTATGGTATCTGCCTTCAACTCAATGGATTGATTGTCTAAATAAAATGTTGTTGTTGGCTGAAGTGATGCTTTTCCTGTATGTTGCTTACCTATGGCGCGTATGGTTGCTTTGTTGTCGTGCTGCTGAAGATCAAATTTATCAAACGAAAAGGCGCTGTTTTCGCCTATTGTGCCAAAAAATCTGAGTGTAAATTTATTTGCAAGCTGTACGCTGTCAGGTGCGTGGATGCTGTCGACCTGAATAAGGAAATATGAAAATTCGTGTTTAGTATCCCTGTTGCAGGAGATTCCTAGCATAGATATTCCAATGAGGGCAAAAAGCCATTTAAAGCTGTTCATTGCAGTAGAATTAATATCCGAATGCCCTGCCTTCTATCGTATCGATAACGACTTTAAAGATACAAATGTTATTGATGGCGGGATCGCTATAACGGTATTCATTTTCAGTATATTGCCTCATGATGATGTCCATCCCTTCTTTCTTTTGGTCGAAGCCTGAAACGAACTCCACTTTACCGCGTATGAGCACGGAGCGGTATCTCATTGAATAGCTGCATGCTACTTTTTCGTTCTGCCAACGAAGCAGATGGTCGGTGCTGAATGCAACACAAACTTCGGGATTTTGCTTTAAGATATCTATCTTCAAGCCTTTGGGATCGGAATGAAAATACAACTCATTGTCTTTGAGTCCAAAATTCATGGGTACTACATACGGTCTTCCTTCGAGATCAATCATGGATAAGCTGCAGGAATCACATTTTCGGATGATTTCGTGAAGCTCTTCGGTCTTAACTATTTTGCGGTTTCTCATGGGTTTTGGGATTTGTGGCAAAGATAATAAAGAGGGAGGGATTATAGGGGAGTTTGGGTTTTTGAAAATCACATCCGATAATAGCTTTAAAAGAATTCGATTTTGGGTTTACCTAGCGGATAGCATCGAAGTTGATGCCGAAGAGGAGTTCAAACTTAGGCTTGGTGTCGTTCCAAGTGTGGGAATACCTGCCGCCAATGCTGAAGGGCGCCGGGAAGTTAAAGAAATGCCAATCGGTGAGCAGCTCTATACCGCTTGAGCTGAAGCTGACCCATCTCTTATCATATACTGACATATAATCCGTGAAAATGCTGCCTCGCAGACGTTTAAAATATGCAACAGTGGGCCAGTTAAAATCGGGATAGGCTATTGGAAACATATAATCGGCTTTAAAACTGTATGCTTCCGTATGAAAGAGGTGATGATACCCACGTGGGATGGGTGTTAAAGCTGAAAAATAATTCGCTTCCCGAAATTGCTTCTGCCATGCTCCAAAAAGGCGGATACCGTGTGAGGAGGCTAGCCCGGGCAGGAACAAATTGGTGCTTCCGTAAAGCTGTTGGCCGGGATGGTTTTGATGCAACATATGCCTGAATAGGAAATAAATGCTTATTCCGCTACGCGGGAGCAGTGCGCGCTCCGACATCCGCATATATTGATATGCCTGCAGCTCATAGCTCATGCTTCGCACCATGGGAAACTTAAAATCTACGGCTATACCCTTGTCCATTTGGCGGTGAGTTTGTCGAAAATTCATGGCAGACCTTATGCCGCGAACCCATTTGTTGCGTGTGAGATTAAGCGGTAGGCTGATGCCTGCTACTGTCGAGGTTTCCATCCATTTTAGCAGTATATCCTCTTCTTCAATTGTGGCTATATCGGTACGAGCACCCTGTTCAACGGAAGCATTCAGAATCGGATACCAACCGTAATAGCTAATGGATGTTTTTACTGTTCCGGTTTGTTGGTTTGGGTCGTAACGATAGCCAAGCTCGGCAATCATGGTGCTGAGTGAGTTTTGTGAGAATAAGCTCAGCCCCGGCTGAAAGCTGGCATTATCAGCCTCAATATAGAGCGGTGCCCAGCTGTGAAATCGAAAAAGATGGGCGAATTTACGATATGGTTTAACAAGATAAGCAGTATCCGGTATTTCAATTTCATCGATATTAAATGAACTCGAAGAAGAAAGCATATCAGCGAGGGGAAATGCAGTGTTTTCAACTTGTTCGAGTGCTGTGTCAAGCGCATCGTCAACGGACATGGAAACCGCCTGCCAACCGTTTGCATGATAATCTGAGTAGAAAATCCGATGCTGCTGCGCGTCAGCCATTGCCCAAGCGGCACCAAAACGGGATGAGCTCAGCTGCTTAATGGACAAATCGGATGTGTTAAGCAGATAAATATTGCTGATACCTGACCAGCTTCCGTGTAAAAGCAGCTCTTCACCCATTCTGCCGCTTAAATGAAAGTCGTCAAAGCTGAAAGGGAGAAGAATTTCAAATTTACCGCTGACTGAGTTTAGCTTTACAATTGCTTTCCCTTTTGGTCCTACAGCGCTTGCGACAATATGGATATTGTCCGGCATCCAAAGCGGAGTTTGAAAGAATAGGCTGTCGTTTTGCAATTTAGTAATAAGTGTGCCGTCTTCCACAGCTAAAATGACCAATGCATAATTGCCGTATTCGTCCGTTTCGGCTGCTACAATCTTTCTATTATCCGAACTGATATCCGGTGCAAAGTAGTGTGTTTTAAAACTTAGCTGTTTGATTTTTCCGTTGTGGATATCACCGATTTTAATAACACTGTAATCCCTGTTTGACCAGCGTATATCTGCTTGGTATTCATTCCAAACCACCAAGCTGTCGGTGACAGAAAGGCTTTCGTTGAAGAGACTTCCGGGAGTAAATAACAGCTTTTCTTTTCCTTCTTTTAGTTGGACAATACGTGTGATATCATCCTTGGAGGTCCGTACGGCAACCAGGCTGCCATCAGTAAGTGGGCGTGGAAAGCGATAGTTCGTATAAGTTCGTCTGTTGGAGCTATGTTGCTGTACAGGGCTTAAAACAATTGCGCTGTCTTGTGCTTCCCAATGCTGTTTCAATTCTGTGAAGGTTTCTATATAAAGCTTGTTTTTGTTTTTACCGCTTGCTTCTTTCATGGCGCGGCTGACCGGATTTAATAAAAATGGGCGCCTTGCCACCTCATTAAGCATGCCCGACCAAAGTTGTTGTCCGTGTTTGTGCTGTTGATAGCCGACAAAATAATATCCCATTTCGTAAATATTGGGTACATGGTGCCGGTATGAGCCAAAATACGCTTTGTCGTAACTGAATAACTTATGCTCTAATAGTTGGGCTCTCAAGCCTGCCTCAAAGAGCGACTGCCTACCTCTGCCGGCATTGCTGAGCATGCTTTCTGTCAGTACCGCATCGCCTTCCATAAACCATGTAGGCACAAAAACGCCCAAAAAAGCCGCCAGCCCTTGTTGTCCAAACAGTAATGAGCTAAATCTGACAAAACCCTTGGTTAAACTCTGCATTTGTGCGATATGCCGAAGCTCGTGCAGGCTCAGCTGCCGAAACCATTCTTGACTGTATCCGCTTTGCGGAGGCGTATTATAAAAGTCCAAGCGGTGGGGAGCCCATGAAGCGGTGGCATTGGAAATACTGCTTTGGGTGTGCAGTATTAAATCAGTAGAAAGGGGAGGAGCTTGCAGCCCGGCATTGACAGCATCATAGGCTTGTTCGGTTAAATATGCAAGGCGAAATGCCTGGCGGTCTGCCCCTTTAGGGAAGATAATGCGAAAATGCCCGCTTTGAAGCTGCTGCCAACGCATGGAAGCAGGCTCCTGCCCGCTAAGGTAATATTGGGAATATAGCTTGATGCTGCTGAACAATATGCATGCTAACAGCAGGCAGAAGGACAATAATTTGCGCATACTTCTTTTTGCGAAAATACATTTTTATTGCATATAAAAGCAAACCAAAAACCCGAGAATATATGCCAGATTTTAAGAAAAAGCTTTTCAGTTGTAGGTTGCTAAAAATTGATGTTTGTAATTAATAATAATTGTGTTGTGGGAATTTGTGGTTAAAAATATGTCCAGCTTTATAAAAAACCCTCACTTATTATAAGCAAGGGTTTAAAATTTAAGGTAAGTCATAAATAATAGGAATACTGAGATATATGTTAGTCATTAAAAATAAATTATTATGATTCGCCGAAACATATCTTCCTGCCCTATAGGGACTGGCTTCCCATAATAAATTATTATTAAGATTAAGTAGTTTTGGTCCTTTGGGTATATTTGAGCGATCAAAAACAACAAATTCATTATTATTTCTCTTAAATAAACCAATAAAAACTGACTCAGCCTGGTAAAAATTATTCCAAATAACAGACAATCCATTTTCTTCAACATTGTATTTACTAAAATAAGTATTATTACCTATGACTTCTCCAACTACTATTTTATTGTTTTCTGAAAAAGAAATAATTGCAGTCGTGCTTGACAGTCCAGCTCCGCTGTTTACTCCAAAATCTTCCCAAATAATATTTAGATCTCTGTCAAAGCAAGTAATCTTAGAGTGCCACAAATCATTCTTTTTTCCTCTTCCTCCAACTAAAATCTTGTCATTAAATAAGGCGATACTCCCAATATAGCTATGGTTTATTGTTTTAACAATTTGGCCAGAAGGGTTAATTTTTTTTACCTGTCCATTATTTACAATCTTATAAACACAGCCTTCATTATCAACAGCTATTCCCTCATCTAAATAATCTCCCTCTAAATCTACTCCATACAAATATTCTCCAGTATTGCTATCATAGGCATTTAGATAAATTTTATTAGGAGGGCCAGTTTCATATGATACATATATAATTCCATCCTTTACTAATAAAGATCTTTCGACATTCATGGTGCATAGAGGCTCCTTTGGAATAATTATTTCTTGCAATAATTCTCCCTCAGGATTAAATTTTGCCACCACTCCATGTCCATGTGGCTCAGTTTGACCAGGTGCTACTGTAGTTTTTGTCCCTCCTAAATAAACATTTCCTTCCTCATCTGTAGTAACTATGTATAGCTGTCCTTGAAAAACTCTAAAAGGAATGTCATAAATTAGGGTAGTAAAGTTTTTACATGGACTAAAAGCGACATGTCCCTTAAGACTCATTTTTAACTTATAATAAAAATGAGTTCCCTCTGGCAAATTCTCAATCATAAAAGTTACTAAAAACCCTTCTGGGTGACTATCTACTGCAGATGTAAAATCGAGAGCTGGCCACATAAACTCCTCATTTTGACCTAGATAGATATGAGATACAAGCTCAGACATATCATCAGTCTTAATAATCGCACTTATTGTAACAGTGCTTTCCGTGATGTCAGTAGCGTCAAGAAGTTCAACTTCAGGAAATTCTACTGGTGGTGGTGACCCACCTTTAGTAGTAAAAATACCCACTTCGCTATAAGCAATTTCATCACCATACATCATCTTTAAGCGGTAACGATGATTCTTATTAGGCCATAGATTATCTAGATCAGCGGTAACAAAAGTGCCATTTGGGTTGTCAATGAAGGTAGCTTCTTTATCTATCGGATTATTAAAAGAGATAACATCGGTGTATTGAAAAATAAATTCAAACCCCTCCAACTCTTTGGATAAGATAATGGCATTAATAGTAGCTTCATTGGCCGTGATATTAGTAGCTTCTAATATCGTCACTTCTGGGAAATAAATGATTGGTGGTTCCTCACTATAAGTGACAAACTGTCCAATCGGACTATAGGCACTGTTTCCCTCACTAGTCGCCTTAAGGCGATAATAATACATAGTTTCTGGGTCTAAATTATCAATCTTAGCCCAAGCTTTAGCCCCATTAACTCTTAATGAAATGCTAGCTGCTTTGCTTTGATAACTAGCAAAGCTTACTTTGGTGCTATACTCAAAGCTAAAAACTATACCTTCTAAATCAGTATTTCTATTAATAAAGGCATTTAGTGTGGCTTCATTAGTAGAAAGTTCCGTCGCATCCCAGATTTCCATTCCGGGTAAAGAAATCACCCCATCAACTTCGGTAGTAAAACTGGCTACAGCGCTATAGGCGCTTTGCTCAGTGCTACTAACACCTAAGCGGTAGTAATAGGTGCTACCCTCTTGTAAATCACTTATATTCGCATAAGCTATTTTACCAATCGGCTCATGATCTAATAATTCAGCGTCCGCACTTAAAAAAGTGCTAAAATCAAGATCTTGACTATACTCAAAGACAAAAGAAAGTCCTAATAAACCATAGGCTCTTTCAATTAAGCAATTTAGAGTCGCTGAGTTTTTGCCCACATTGCTAGCCTCCCAGATTTTTAAGGGTGGCAAAGACAATGGATCGTGTTTTTTAAGGGTGTGAAAGGTTAGGCTATCGCCATAAGCAGTGCCTGCTTTATTGCGGGCAAAAGCTTGACAGATATACTTAGTGTCGTCTTTTAAATGTGATACTTTTAATTCAAATTCAGCTTGATCATCGTTATCAGCTAAAATCTTATCACCATTTAAATAAAAGCCTCTTTCTAAGATATCTCCTCCGCCATCAAAGTTTAGTTTTCCTTTTAAGGTGGCCTCTGTTTCTCTTATATCACTAACAGATACAGTGCTCACTTGCGGAATAACTATCACTGTCTCGGGTTTGCAGGTGTGCAGCAAAATCAAAACAAAAATAACTACAATACCTATGATTGCTTTAAATAAATTGGTTCTCATGGCGATACAAAATTGTCCAAACGATTTAATGGTTTGGATATGCTTACCAAATCATATTTGTTTTCAAGGCAAATATATAACCTATTTAGTGATTTACCAAGTAGCCTGCTTAATTCATGAATTAAGCAGGCTAAGTGTATTCCTTTGTCTTTAGGATTGAAAGTCTTCGTATTTTTGTCAAAAATTTTCAATTTGTGATTTACCCGCATAATTTTGAGGAAAAGATAGGATTTGGCAACATACGTCAGCTTGTACGT
>CAZDWA010000019.1:0-31877 GCA_964509065.1 uncultured Lentimicrobiaceae bacterium | reverse complement strand
ATAATCAAAAATACCATTTCCTGATTTATAGTGCAAATCTAATAGCGGAGCCGAAACCACCTTTATTTCATCAGTTGTTAAGCTTTTTATTACTTAGGTGGTTTCGGCTCCGCTCAACCACCTAAGTAATAAAACACCCAATCTCCTCCCCACTCAAGCTGCGCATCGCGCCCATGGCATTTACCGTGAGGCAAGAATGTACCGGTAGAATTCCAATCAGCTCGCCCGGCTTATAAGCTGTCGCCATGCCTTTGGGAAGCTGTACAATGCCATGCTCCTGCGACAAGCTCCGAAGCCAAGCGCCCGCAAGCGGTTCCGACCAGCCATCCTCAGCCAAGGATACCACATATCCATACAAGCGAAAGTCATTGTCCGCAGCAATAAATTCTGCCGAAAAATGGATTGATCCGCCATAAATCACCAGCTGGTCACGCTCCGGATGTACCGCCACCACCGGGCAAGCCATGGCAACCGCAATATCGGATAAGCTGCAAGAGCCCAAATGGTATTGCATAAGGTCGTAAAACACAAAATTACCTGCACGCCACTCATCAAAGCCTGCCAACTCATCCACGATAGAACAGCTTGGGGTGTCGCCCCAGCTGAGCACAAGCTCGGGCTTCCCAATAGCAGTACGCAGCGCATGCATCTGTCGAGAAGTATCCACGGACAGCGCATGCAAGGCATCTTTCGACATGGAGCGGTAGCTCTGCCCGGCATGGGTGAGCAAACCCTTCAACTTTAGCCGAGGATTATGCGCAATCGATCGGGCTAAGGACAAAATGCGCTCCGGCTGAGCCAACGGGATACCGCTACGCCCGGCACCACTATCAACTTTGATGAAAATACCGGCAGCATATGCCAATTCCTTAGACAAAACAGCAAGCACCTCTTCAGATTCTATCAATAAATTCAAGCGAATGCCATGGACCAAAAGCTGATTTATCTCGCGCAGCTCACGTAAGTTTAGCGGAAAAGCGATGCTTATATCTTCCCAACCGTGCTGCGCAAAATAAGCTGCCATACCCACCGATGAAACAGTGATACGGTCAATGCCGTAGGCGCGAAACCAATTTCCAATCAAGCCCGACTGATGCGTTTTGAAGTGAGGACGTAAGACAGCGCCATTATTTTTGGCTTTGTTCTGCATGCGGATGATATTATTTCGTGTTTTTGCTTCATCAACCAATAAAGTAGGCTTATATATATGGTGTAAATTTATCATAATTTTAGTTTTCGTACACAAAGATAAGCCACAAATGTCGGTTTGGTTCAACAGAAAATGATTAGTTTTGCCCCTTGCCTGCAAAATGATGAAACTGACACAAGAAATTTTAAAATCGCAGCAGTCCAATCCCTATCAATACCATATGCTGAAAAACGGCATTCGTATTGTGCATCGCCGGACCGAATCTACGGTATCGCATCTGGCTTTAATGACAAATTTGGGTTCGCGAGATGAAGAAGAGCATGAAAACGGCTTAGCCCATCTCATTGAACACATGATATTTAAAGGTACAGCCAAGCGATCTGCCTTTCATGTAATCAGCTTTTTGGAAAATGTGGGATGCGACCTGAATGCATATACTACAAAGGAAGAAATTTGTATACACGGGACATTTTTGCACCACTATTATAAGCGGGCAATGGAGCTCTTTTCAGATATTGCATTCCATTCGGTTTTTCCATCAAAAGATTTGGAAAAGGAAAAAGAAGTCATCATCGATGAAATAAACTCCTATAAAGACAGTCCGGCAGAAGAAATTTTTGATGAGTTTGAAAACCTGCTTTATCAACATCATCCAATAGGGAGAAATATTTTAGGTACGGCTGAATCGCTTCATGAATTTAGTCGGGTACATTTATTGCGTTTTATTCGCAAAAACCTGAATACCAATAATATGGTTCTTGCTTCGGTGGGAAATATCGCGTTTAACAAATTAATTTTCTTGGCAGAAAAATTTTTTGAACCGGAAAGTCTATTTCAGCAAAATGGAAAGCGTATCCCCCCTAAAAACTACAAGGCACAAAGCCTGAAGCTGGAGCGCGACACCTATCTGACGCACAGCTTAACCGGCAACCTTGCCTACAGCTATACACATCCGCGCAGGCTGAGCCTCGAGCTGCTGAACAATATTTTGGGCGGTCCCATGCTTAACTCACGCCTAAACCGTAACATACGCGAAAAGTATGGCTTTGCATATTCTTTGCTTTCCACCTATACCTCCTATTCCGATACCGGATGGATGGGAATTTATAGCGGCACAGACCCAAAAACCGCCGAAAAAACCCTTAAATTAGTTCATAAAGAACTTCAAAAGCTGCGGGAAGACGCCTTGGGCACACTTCAGCTTTCACGAGCCAAACAACAGTTAATTGTATTGCTTGCCATCGGATACGAATCCGGCTTGCAAGAAGCATTGGCTGTGGGACGCGCCCTGTTATTCAAGGAATACGCAGATTCATTTGAAGATATCGTCAAGCAAATCAATGCGTTAACGAGCATGGATTTATTGGAAGCAGCAAATGAGGTATTTGACCCCAAGCAGCTGAGCAGCCTATTTTTCATTAACAACAATTCCGAATAAGGCAGTTGAAATGTGCACAAATAAACTAGAAAGCTATTTAGATCAAATGAACAGCCCTGCCTCTCCCCTTTTGCAAGAGCTGTATCGTCACACTTGGCTTACAAAGCTGGCACCCCGCATGGCATCCGGACCGCTGCAGGGCAAGCTGCTGGCATTCATCTGCCGCATGATGCAGCCAAAACGGCTGCTCGAAATAGGTACATTTACTGCTTATGCGACCTTGGCAATGGCGGAAGTGCTTCCAAAAGATGCAGAAATTATTACGATAGAAGCAAATGAAGAATTTGAAGACGACATAAACTACTTCATTAAAAAAGGGGGATTTGAAAATCAGATTAAACTGATTATCGGTGATGCAAAGCAATTAGTACATGAGCTGGAAGGCGAATTTGACCTGATTTATTTGGATGCGGACAAAATTTCATACCCGGACTACTACCTTCCGCTGAAAAAGCTTCTTCGTAGTGGCGGAATCTTATTGGCTGACAACGTATTATGGGGCTTAAAAGTACTTGATAACAATAAAACCGATCGTGAAACGGCTGCAATAAACCGTTTTAACGAAATGGCTGCCGCCGACCAAGAAATGGAGCAGCTTATTTTACCCATACGCGACGGATTAAGTATCATCCGGAAGAAATAATCACCGCAAAGCCAGCCTGGTTTTTGAAAGAATTGACATTTAAGCTGATTTTTCCTTCAAAAATGTGTTAATATCTATACTAAAAGCTAACTTTGTTGTTTTTATGAAAATTGCGTAAACAGCAAAGCCGTTTTTGAATGGAAAGAATTAAAGTACAAGACAAAGAATTCGCAATTTATATCCATCAGGATAAGATTGAAGAATCCATACGTAGGGTAGCAGCGGATATCAATCGCGACATGAAAGACAAGAAACCCTTGTTTTTGGTGGTACTGAATGGTGCGTTTATGTTTGCGGCCGAGCTGCTGAAACATATTACCATCGAATGTGAAATTTCATTTGTGAAACTTTCATCCTATAGCGGCACCTCCTCCACTTCTGTCGTACGTGAATTGATTGGATTAGACCATAGCCTGAGCGGAAGAAATATCATCTTGATAGAAGATATAGTAGACAGCGGACTTACCATGTTATTTACGGTGGATAAGCTGAAAAAGTTAGAAGCCAATGAAGTGAAAATAGCTACGATGTTGTTTAAACCCAACGCGTTTCAATACGATTTCCCCATTGACTATGTCGCCATAGAAATTCCTAACGACTTTATTATCGGATATGGGCTTGACTATAACGAATTTGCCCGTAATCTGCCACATATTTACAAAATCATAGATTCATAACCAATCCAAACAAATCATGTTAAATATTGCGTTATTTGGTCCTCCGGGAGCCGGGAAAGGAACACAATCAAAACTGTTAATCGAGAAATATAACCTGACATATATTGCCACGGGGGATATTTTGCGTGAAGAAATTTCTAAGCAAACTGCACTTGGAAAAGAAGCCAAAGATATTATTGACAAAGGAGGTTTGGTGCCTGACGAAATCATTGTAAAGATTATCGAAAAGAAGGTAATCATGAATCTTGATTCACACGGCATCCTCTTCGACGGTTTTCCACGTACTGTTGTTCAAGCCTATATTTTAGAAGGTCTTTTACTCAAGCTGAACAGCAGCCTCACCTGCATGCTGAGCCTCGAAGTTCCTGATGATGAGCTTGTTAACCGTATGCTGGAGCGCGGAAAAACCAGCGGCCGCGTAGACGACAACCTCGATATCATCAAGGTGCGTCTGCAAGAATACGAAACCAAAACAAAGCCGGTAATCAACTTTTACAAAGAAAAGCAGATATATTACCCCATTAACGGTGTAGGAAGTGTGGAGCAGATTTTTGAACAGCTTTCGCATACCATCGACCGTACGATGAAGCAAGACTTATTCAATGTGGTACTGCTTGGCAAGCCCGGCTCCGGCAAAGGGACACAAGGTGAGATATTGGCAGCAAACAATAACTTGGTATATATTTCAACCGGTAAGCTGCTGCGCAAAGAAGTTGAAGACAATACCGATTTGGGACGCATTGCATTACCATATATGGAACGGGGTGAAATAGTTCCGGATGAGATAGCTATCAAGCTGATTGAAAGACAGATAAAGAACAATCCGGCTGCTTCGGGCTTTATCTTCAAAGGCTTCCCGCGTACCATCGTACAAGCATATATCTTGGATGGGCTCTTACGTAAGATAAACTCCAAGGTAAGTATCATGCTCAATATACGCCTGTCGACCCTAGATGCCATCAAGCGTTTGCACGACCGAAGTAAAACCGATAAAAAGCGTAAATACGATACTTCAACCGAGCTTATTTTAACGCGTTTGGAAGAATACGAAAAGAAAACCAAGCCGGTAATCGAATATTATCAAAAGCAAAGTATATTCTTTGATGTGGATGGTGCAGGCACTCCCGAAGAGGTGAGCCTCAGGCTGCAGGAAAGCATAAAAAAAGGAGTTCGTCAGGTTCGAAATATCGACTAATTAACCTACTTACGTCCTATTTCCTATCTTTGCCAAGTATATTTAATTCGCTATGGCATCTTCAAACTTTGTTGATTACGTAAAAATATTTTGTCGATCGGGACGCGGAGGTCCCGGCTCCACGCATTTCAGGCGTGAAAAGCACGTTCCAAAAGGCGGTCCCGATGGCGGCAATGGCGGTAAGGGAGGCGACATCATTTTAAAAGCCAACGCTCAAATGTGGACCTTGCTGCATCTGCGCTATACCAAGCACCTGCATGCACAGCATGGCGAATCGGGGAGCGGGCAACAACGGACGGGCGCCAACGGAAAAGATATAATCATTGAAGTACCACTCGGAAGTGTCGCACGAAATGCCGAAACCGGTGAGTTTATGGCTGAGCTGACCGAAGACGGTCAAACAGTAGTCATACTCCAAGGAGGTCGTGGAGGATTGGGAAATGTAAACTTCAAATCGGCTACAAACCAAAGCCCGCGATATGCCCAACCCGGTGAAGACAGCACCGAAGCTTGGATAATTATTGAATTGAAAATATTGGCTGATGTTGGTTTGGTAGGATTTCCAAATGCCGGAAAATCAACACTCTTATCTGTCGTTTCGGCTGCAAAACCGGAAATTGCAGATTACCCGTTTACCACGCTTACACCAAACCTCGGAATAGTTCAGTACTATGACTATAAAACCTTTATCATGGCCGATATACCGGGAATTATTGAAGGTGCTTCCGAAGGGAAAGGACTGGGACTGCGCTTCTTGAGACATATTGAACGAAACTCGCTCCTCCTCTTTATGGTGCCGGCCGATAGCGAAGATATTTTAAAAGAATATCAAATCCTTATTGGTGAACTGGAAGCATATAATCCGGATTTATTGGATAAAGAACGCATATTAGCCATATCAAAAAGTGATATGCTCGATGAGGAGTTAAAAGCAGAAATACGAAAAAATCTGCCTAAAATACCGTATTTGTTTATCAGCTCCATCACAAACAAAGGGATAAAAGAATTAAAAGACCTCATTTGGAAACACTTGAACAAAGAAGAAGAACACATCATTTAATTTATTAGCACCATGAAAAAAGTCTTCACACTTTTAGTCAGCATATTGTTTATCTCCCAGCTCACAGCACAAAGCGATGATATTAGCACAGTGCATCAAAGCCGAAATCGTGCCATAAGTCAGCTGCTAAACTACCGCTTCAAGGGAGGAGAAGGTGCGTTTGAAAAATATTTTTATGAATATGTCGATTATCCCGAAAACGGACAACGCCATTGTGTGGTAGGCACCACCATCCTTAAATTTACTGTCGATTGCGATAACAATATGAGTGAGCTTCGTATCCGTAACTCCTTGCATCCACTGATAAACGAGCAATTAAAAGAATTTTATGAAGCCTTGGAGGGACAGTGGAACAGCTGCGAAGACGAAGCATATACGAATTTCGAGATTCCAATATTATTTACTATTCGTGGGGTGGAAACAGCTGCCCGCGCCTACCTCGAAGTGGACGCGCCACATCAAGGCTCAAAATGCCAAAGTGATGCATGGCATATGGAGCAATTTGAGAAAAATAAAGCAAAAAAGAAAGTAAAACCTGCCCTGAAAGCATTGGATATATTGATTCAGCGCGACCCATACAATGAAGTATATTACGATTTAAAGCGTGCCTTGCTGAGCGGCGAATAAATTTATGATCGATTGGCTCATACAGCTTGACAAAGAGCTTTTTCTTTGGCTCAACGGGCTGCATCATGCAGCTGTCGATCCAATTATGGTGTTTATTTCGGCAAAATACAGCTGGATTCCGCTTTATCTGCTGGTTTTCTATGTTATTTTACGCAAGCACAAATGGGAAACAGTGCGCATACTTTTAGTTGTCGCCCTACTGATTGCCTTATCGGACCAGCTTTCGGTACATCTTTTTAAGCTCAACTTTCAAAGGCTTCGCCCCTGCCATCATCCCGACTTGCAAAATTTGGTGTATCTGGCTTCAGGCAGATGCGGCGGCAGCTTCGGATTTGTGTCATCCCATGCAGCAAACAGCTTTGCTCTTGCCACATTTGTGTATAAATTATTTGAAAAAGACTGGAAATATACTTCAATAGCCGCCTTCGGATGGGCAGCAATTGTTAGCTACAGCAGGATTTATTTGGGGGTCCATTATCCGGCGGACCTGATTGGAGGCATGCTGCTCGGAATTGCTTGCGGACTCTTTATTTGGTACAGCTACCGCTTTTACCTGAAATATTTGTGCCGACAGCGCTGTTAACACACTAAAATTCTTCTTAATCACCAAGTTTTTTGGTCGGATTTCCCTATTTTAACATTTTTCAAGAAAGCCAAAAGTCGTTGTACCGGACTAAAACATTATTTTCGCTTTTTAAACTAATTGAGAATCACAAAAAGAAAGTAACTATGAGCGCAACATTTTATAATCCGCCGGATCATTATTTAGTAGATGAATTATTCACCGAAGAGCATAAAATCATTCGTTCCGCCGTGCGCGATTGGGTAAATCGATCGGTAAAGCCCATTATTGAAGACAGTTTTGAAAAAGCCGTTTTCCCTGCACATCTAATCAAAGAATTGGGTGAAATTGGTGCTTTTGGTCCATTTATTCCGGAGAAGTACGGTGGTGCCGGCCTCGATTATATCGCTTACGGCATTATTATGCAGGAGCTTGAGCGCGGCGATTCGGGCGTTCGCTCGATGGCATCGGTTCAAACATCCTTGGTGATGTATCCCATTAATGAGTTTGGCAGTGAAGAGCAAAAATTGAAATACCTCCCACGCCTTGCCAGCGGTGAAATTATTGGATGCTTTGGTCTTACCGAGCCTAATCACGGCTCCGACCCGGGAAGTATGATTACACGTATCAAAGATATGGGCGACCATTATCTGCTGAATGGTGCCAAAATGTGGATTACCAACTCAAGCATTGCAGATATTGCCGTGGTTTGGGCAAAAGACGAAGAAGGAATTGTTCGCGGCTTAATCGTAGAAAAAGGAATGGAAGGCTTCACCGCGCCCGAAACACACGGCAAATGGTCCTTACGTGCTTCCGTAACCGGTGAGCTGGTATTTGATAATGTAAAAGTGCCGAAAGAAAACCTGCTTCCGACAGCCATGGGTTTGCGCGGACCATTGAGCTGCCTCAGCTCGGCACGCTTCGGAATTGCTTGGGGCGCAATAGGTGCAGCAATGGATTGTTATGATGTGGCAGTGCGATATTCGCTGGAACGTCAGCAGTTTGGGAAGCCGATTGGAGCATTTCAACTGCAGCAAAAGAAACTGGCAGAAGCATTGACGGAAATTACAAAAGCACAACTGCTGGCTTGGAGAGTGGCCGTATTGCGAAATGAAGGAAAATCGACGCCCGGACAAATTTCGATGGCAAAACGAAATAATGTGGAAATTGCACTAAACATCGCACGCGAAATGCGTCAAGTGCTTGGTGCAATGGGTATTACAAACGATTTCCCGATGATGCGCCATATGATGAACCTCGAATCCGTGATTACCTACGAAGGGACACATGATGTGCACCTCCTTATCACAGGACACGAAATTACCGGGCTGCCGGCATATAAATAAACCGTATTTTATTTTCAACACATTCAGAAAAAGCAAGCAAATAACGCTTGCTTTTTCTGAAATATGAGCTGGAATACTTGGTGTAAATGCCAAAAACCATAATTTTGCAGCCAAAGGAACACAAAAAATGAAGCTTTTTTTTAGGAGATACGGGGAAGTAGGAAATCAGCCGCTCATAATTTTACACGGTATTTTCGGAAATTCCGACAACTGGGTTAGCTACGGCAAGCGCATCGCCGATGAAGGTTTTGATGTCATTATTCCCGACCAACGGAATCACGGGCTTTCGCCACATAGTGATGTTTTCAACTATTTGGCAATGACGGACGACTTAGTGGAGCTTATTGAGTCGGAAAATATTCATCAGCCAATCATTTTGGGACACAGTATGGGTGGTAAAGTGGCGATGTTGTTTACCCTCGAATATCCCGAACTTGTGAAAAAGCTGGTGGTAGTGGATATAAGCCTAAAAGCCTATGGCGTCAGGAGCCAACATCTGCGCTTTATTGAAGCAATGCAGTCAGTAGACTTCACTATTTATAAAAGCCGGCAAGCAATTGATGATTTCTTGAAACAACAAATCAAAGAAATGCGTATCAGGCAGTTTTTGATGAAAAATTTGCATTGGCGTGAAAAAGATAATCTGGAATGGCGCTTAAATCTTGAAGGAATTGGTAATAATTTAGATCAAATGTTTGATGCCATCGACACCTCCGTAGTGTTTGACAATCCCGCCCTTTTTATCCGAGGAGGTGCATCAGATTATATATTAGCTGAAGATTATCCGGATATTCGTACAAATTTCCCGCAAGCAGAAATTATTACCATTGAAGCTGCCTCACATTGGGTGCATGCCGAAGCTCCCGAACAGTTTTATCTGCTTACTTCAGGGTTTATGCAAGATGATGAGTTATAATATTTTAGAACCCCAAAAATCGGATTATTCGTTGTAAATTATCGCAATTTTAAATGGCTTTCGAACTAAATTAAAAGAAAGCTCAAATACTTTGTTAAAAAGCATCGGATTTACCTCCGATTTAGTTAATTATTCTTAATTTTGCAGCTAGAAACCCAAAACTACGGGCAAGATTAAAATACTTATACATTTAATATTTAAGGTTGTATGAAAAAGAAGATTGCTTTTTCAGCCGTTCATTCGACATGGCTGAGCGCTTTTCTATTGTTATCGGTTTTCATTATCGGAAGCCAATCAATTAAAGCACAAACTATTGATTTTGGTCGTTCTGTAACCCAAACCAAGGTTACGGAGGACAATTTTAAACGAACTAAAGTAAGCTATACCTACTCCGGGCTCGAATCATTCGGTGTTGAGACAAAAAGCGGGGTATTTAGCGAACTAATGCTTCCGGGTGCCTATGCAATTGGTGCACTGGGTACTCCAAAACTACCTGCATCAAAAGACCTTATTGAGATTCCTTTCGGTGCAGAAGTAAGTGTAAAAGTATTGAGCTCAAATGTGAGCGAATATAAGTTGAGCGACTTTGGCATTGACCATTATGTAATGCCTACACAGCCGTCCTTGAGAAAAGATCAGTCCATCGAAGACGTGAAATTTGAATACCAAGAAGATTTGTACAAAAAAGACGGATTTATTAGTCATGAATTGGCTACTATTGAAGTGCTTGGCGTAATGCGCAGCTATCGCATCGCCCGCTTGACAATCGCTCCGGTAAGCTACAACCCGGTAGAAGGAGTTATTCGCGTGCATAACGATATCGAAGTAGAAATCACCTATACCAATGTAGATGAAACATTAACGGATTATGTGAAATCTTCTACTTATTCGCCTTATTTTGATGTGATTAAGAAATCTCTTTTAAATGGCAACACCCGAGATTATCCCCAACATCCCGACCTTACAAAATATCCGGTGAAATATTTAATTGTTTCGGACAGAATGTTTGAAGAGGAGCTGCAACCATTCATTGAGTGGAAAACAAAAAAAGGATTTTATGTGACAATAGCATATACCGATGAAATCGGCTCGACCTACAATCAAATTAAAGATTGGGTTCATGCGCAGTATAATGCGGGAACTCCCGAAGACCCTGCACCAAGCTTTTTGCTGTTGGTAGGCGATACCCCGCAAGTGCCCGCTACGCAAGGAAGCTCATCATACAAAATGACTGACTTGTATTATGCCAGTGTGGATGGAGATATGTTCCCCGAAATGTACTACGGTCGTTTTTCGGCAACAAATGTGCAACATCTTATTTCCCAAGTTGAAAAAACACTTTATTACGAACAATATCAATTTGTTGACCCAAGCTATTTAAATAAAGTAACCCTTATTGCCGGTGCCGATGGATATTGGAACCCAAAGATCGGGCAGGCCACAGTAAACTACGGGACACAAAATTATTATAATACCGCTAACGGATTTACTGACATTTACACCTACCTCACTTCACCTTATACCGGCTGTTATAGCCCTGAACGTATTGCAGTGGGCTTCATCAACTATTCGGCACACTGTATGGAAACCATGTGGGGCGATCCTGCACTTTCAATATCTGCAGTAAATGCATTTACAAATGAGAATTTCTATCCATTGGCAGTAGGAAACTGCTGCTTGGCTGCAGACTTTGGCTATGGCGAATGTATTGGTGAAGCATGGATGCGTGCCAATAAAAAAGGCTCTGTGGCATATCTTGGTTCATCGCCCAGCTCATACTGGTTTGAAGACTTCTACTGGTCTGTTGGCGCATTCCCTGTTCAAGGCGACAATAATGGATATGTTCCCACCTTTGAAGAAACAAGCTTAGGAGCCTACGATGCGCCTTTTGTCTCAGATTATGTAAGTACCGGAGGAAATATTGCGGTAGGAAACTTGGCTGTAACCGAAGTTCATATACAAGGATATCCCAGCCACTCAAGCCCGCTTTATTACTGGCAAGCATATAACGTATTGGGTGACCCCTCATTAGTGATTTACCATACCGAAGGCTTAGAAAATGAAGTCAGCCATATGCCGATTTTACCCATCGGATTGGATGTGTATGAAGTGACTGCCTTAGCCGGATCCTATGTCGCAATTTCAAAAGACGGTGTATTGCACGGAGCAGCTTTGGTTGGACCAGAAGGCGTTGTAGAAGTGCCGATTGAGCCCATACTTTCATCCGGACAGGTAGATATAGTGGTGACAAAACCACAACATATACCTTATAGCGTGCAAGTTCCGGCAGCAGCCCTCGAAGGACCTTATGTAGTGCTTGATTCATACGAAATCAATGACCAAAGCGGAAATAATAACGGATTGGCAGACTATAGTGAAACAATTAAACTGCATATTACATTGAAAAACGTTGGAGCCGATCCTTCTGCGGCAATTACTGCCTCAGTAAGCAATACCGACCCATACGTAAGCCTAAATAGCGCCGCTACGCAAAACTTTCCGGCAATAGCAAACGGAGCATCCACAACTTTACAAAATGCATATACATTTACTATTGCAGATTTTGTGCCGGACCAACATACTGCCGTATTTAAATTGACAATTACCGACGGCTCAGAAAGCTGGGAATCAAATCTGCGTATCACCGTACAAGCTCCGGTACTCGTTATCGATCCCGAAGTGTTTGTTATGGATAATGTTAGCGGAAATGGAGACGGCATCTTAGATCCGGGTGAAACCGCCGATTTAAAAGTAACCATAAAAAATACCGGACATAGTGATGTGACAAACCTTGTACTGAACATGGTTTCATCCGACCCAATGCTTGTTGTGAATTCGGCTACCGTGAATCACAGCCAGCTTGGCGCATCACAAAATGCGGAAATATTATTCAATGTAACAGCTGCCGAAAATGCACCAATTGGGCATCCTGTGAATGTCACAACGAACTTAACTGCCGGTCCATCAGGCGTTTATACAGCACAACAAACATCCATGGTAGTAATTGGATTAATTCCCGATTACATTATGACCAACGGCTCTGCCACTACTTGTGTAGGAACATTTTACGACTCAGGCGGACCAAACGGAAACTATGGAAATAACGAAAACTTTGTTTTCACCTTCTTCCCAACAAGCAGCGGCTCCATGATTCGCGCTGAATTTGTTCAGTTCGACCTGGAAAGCGGCTATGATAAAATGTGGATCTACAACGGAGAAAACGAAAATGCTCCAATGATTGACGGCAGCCCCTTCTCCGGCACAACAAGCCCCGGAACGATAATGGGACTCAACGCTCAAGGTGCCCTCACATTCAAATTTACTTCCGATGTAAGTGTGAACAAATCAGGATGGATAGCAAATATCACATGCCATACGCCCACAGGTCCACCGGAATGTGCCACAAACCCATCACCGGCTGACGGTGCAACAAATGCCGCCATGTCATCAGTATTAAGCTGGTACTCAGATGATGCAAACACATTTGATTTATATTTCGGACATACACCCGAGCCTCCATTTGTAGAAACTTTGGAAGTGAATCAATATAGCCCTGTTTTGGAGCCAAACACCACTTACTTCTGGAAAGTAGAACCCAAAAACATGTTTGGTGCTGCGACTGGCTGTGAGGTTTGGTCATTTACCACCGGCGGTCCGGAATATCTCATGTCAAACACAGTTGTTAGTGTGAACAACGGTATGTTCTACGATTCAGGTGGCCCAAATGCAAACTACGACAATAATGAAAGTTATACAATGATTTTCTTGCCCATAGTGGAAGGCGCACCCCTGAAGTTTAACTTCACCGCATTTGAAACCGAAAATAACTACGATAAACTATATGTATACAACGGTCCTGATGTAAACGCACCCGAATTCCCCGGAAGCCCCTTTACAGGCAACACAAGCCCCGGTACACTTACTTCAACGCATCCGTCAGGAGCTGTTACATTCAGATTTACTTCTGACTATAGCGTGAACAGACCTGGATGGGTTGCCGACTTTATCATGTTAGGCGATTTGACCATCGATCCTGTTGCAATGCCCGAAGCTATATGCGAGGGTTCATCCGCCGTGCTAAAAGCCAATGTATCCGGTGGAAGCGGTAACTATACGTTCAGCTGGACACCGACCGAAAGCTTGAATGACCCCACAGCTGCAAACCCGATAGCAAGTCCAACAGTAACAACAACTTATCAGTTGACTGTAAATGACGGTACAAATCAAATCAATGGATCGGTTACCCTGCAAGTGTTTGATCTTATTCCGGTAGATTTAGGCGGAGATAAAACAATTTGTAACTTTGAAACAATCGTATTGGATGCAACTACTGCCAATGCCGTATCCTATTTGTGGTTGCCAAGCGGAGAAACTACGCCTACCTACACATTTGATGGGGTAGAGATGGGAGTCGGTATACACACTGTTTCGGTAGAAGTTACCGATGCAAACGGTTGTGTGGCTACGGATGAAATTGAAGTAACTGTAGAGGTTTGTCCATTTATTGAAGAAAATCAAATCCATCTGCAAATTCATCCAAATCCCGCATCCTCCACGGTAAATATTCAGTTAACAGGAAATTCATCAAGGGTTTCTTATGAGCTGCTAAACTACCAAGGAAAGCAGATTTACAAGTCAAAAGAGCTTTATATCAATGGAGTACACCATCATCAGCTGGATGTTTCAACCTATGCAAAAGGAATTTATTACTTGCGACTGAACAGCAATCTTGGTACTTCAGTTAAGAAAATCGTTGTTAAATAATCAATTTAGCTAATATTAACTGCGTCATAAGTAAAACTTAATTACTTTTGACGCAGTTGCAATCATTTTATTATTAATCATTCATTATGAAAAAGCTTTCACTACTACTAAGCATTATTTTCTTTTCATTTTTTGCTACCGCTCAGGAATGGATCTCTATTTCGGGTCAGCAGCCCGCTCCTATTCGGCAAAAACTCTTACACTCGAGTGAAGAAAATATTGCCATCCAGTTTCATCTTAGCGGATTTTATACCAATCAGGTGACTACACCGGCCGGAAAAGCCGTTGTAATTAGTGTACCTAAAATGGTTTCACTGAGCGAAGCCGGCGCACCCGATTTACCAAAATATGCCGTTTCAAGCATTATCGGTGATTACGCAAAAATGAAGGCTGTGGTTACCCATGCCGAGTATACCGATTTTGAAAACATGGAAATTGCTCCATCAAAAGGAGATTTCTCAAGAAAGATTGACCCGGAATCCGTAGCATATACCTACGGAGATGCATATGATACCGATGCATTCTTTCCCTCAGTAAATGCTGAACTGCAAACCCCATTTATTTTGCGTAACTATCGCGGACAAGCAGTAACGGTAATGCCGTTTCAATACAATCCGCTTACTAAAACTTTACGCGTTTACCATAATCTGACTATCGAGCTTCAAAAATCAGGTATAGGAGGAGAAAATCAATTTGATACACGCGCTGCAGCTATACGAGAAGACCGTGAATTCAAATATATCTACGACCATATGTTCATCAACTTCTCCGAAGCGCAAACGCGCTATCCGATTCTTGAAGAAGAAGGAAACTTCCTGATTATTTCTCACGGTTCATTCATGGAAGCCATGGAACCTTTTGTAAGCTGGAAAAAAACCATCGGACGCCCCACAGAAATTGTTGATGTAGCTACGATTGGGACTAGCCCCGAAGCCATAAAATCCTTTGTAACAGATTATTACAACACCAATGGGTTGACTCACCTGCTCTTGGTAGGTGACCATCAGCAAGTGCCAAGCTACAATAATACCGGCTCAGGCGGCTATTCCGACTATTATTACGGGTATTTGAGCGGGAACGACTCATTTAACGAAGTATTTGTAGGACGCTTTTCTGCCGAAACAGTTGCACATGTTGAATCACAAGTAGCTAAAGTAATTACTTATGAGCGCGACTTGGATGAAAGCGCTACCTGGCTGAATATCGGAACCGGTGTTGCGCGTAACGAAGGTGCCGGTGGCGGGCATAATGGTGGCGAATCGGATTACAAGCATATGGACTTTATACGCGACAGCTTATTAAATTATACCTATGTAACGGTGCATCGCGAATACGACGGAAACGTCCCCGGCGTACCAAATACCAATGCCACGCAAGTGTCACAGCGCATCAATGATGGTACCAGCATCATAAACTATTGCAACCACGGCTCACAAAACAGCTGGAGCGTTGCCAACTATTCAAGCTCACATGTGAATCAGCTGACAAATACCGACAGATGGCCCATCATTTGGTCCGTTGCTTGTGATAACGGAAGATTTACACATGGCGACTGCTTTGCAGAAGCTTGGATGCGTGCCACACATAACGGACAGCCCACAGGCGCAATAGGAACATTGATGTCATGGGTGTCGCAGCTGTGGCAGCCACCAATGACAGGGCAAGATGAGATGGTTACCATACTTGTTGAAGGATATGAAAACAATATCAAACGTAGCTTCGGTGGGGTATCCACAAACGGAAGCATGAGAATGATTGACCTGCATGGAAACTCAGGACGCACCACACACGATACATGGATTGTGTTTGGCGACCCGACATTGATGCTTCGTACTGCACCTCCAACATCCATTAGCGCTGATTATATGCCGGCAGTATTCTTAGGCATGGACGAATTTACCGTGAATGCCGATGCAGATGATGCCATCGTAAGCTTAACAATCGACGGAGAAATAGTAGGTACCGGAATTATTCAAGACGGAAGCGTAACAATTAATTTCCCGGCATTAAATAATGTGGGAATGATGACTGTTGCAATCTTTGGATACAATAGAATTACGCATATTGGTGAAGTTGAAATTATTCCTGCTTCAGGTCCTTTCCTTGCCTATGTTGAAAATATTGTAAACGGTGCAGAAGGCGGCAGCATTCATTATGGAACCACTGCTACATTAGGCGTGAAAATCAAGAACTTGGGCATTGAGCCCGCTACAAATATTGTAGCTACCCTCAGCACCAGTTCACCTTATGTAACTATCACAAATTCATCTGCCAACTATGGCACATTGCAGCCTGATGAAGTATTGCTCATCGAAGATGCATTTACAATTCAGCTTAGCAATGAAGTACCAAATGATACAAAACTGCCCTTCACCCTCACTATGAGCTCCAATGAAGACAATTGGGAAAGCAGCTTTAACCTAACGGCTTTAGCCCCTGACTTAGGCGTTGGAAATTTCACCGTAAATGACCAAACCGGAAACGGCAACGGCCGCCTCGACCCGGGCGAAACAGCAGATATACTGGTTAGCTTTACCAATAATGGCTCAAGCCAAGCAGTAGATGCAGTGGCAACAATTGATTTTAGCAGTGAATACATCACCGTAAACACCGGCGAATTCACTATCGGAGCGATAAATCCGGGAGAAACAAAAGAAGCAGTATTTAATATTAGTGTAAGTAGCTCAACACCTATAGGCCACCCAATAAACTTCGACTTTCTTGTTCAAGCAGGTGCTTATAGCGGAGAAAAAGAGTTTATGACGAAAGTTGGACTTATACTCGAAGACTTTGAAACAGGCGATCTTACCGCATTCCCATATACACACGGAGGAAACCTGCCTTGGAGCGTTGTTGCTACAGGAGCATATGAAGGTACATATTGCGCCAAATCAGGTGCGATAAGCCACCAAGGCTCTTCACAGCTTATCTTGGAATATGAAGTGACTACCAGCGACAGTATCTCATTCTACAGAAAAGTATCTTCCGAATCAGGATACGACCATTTACGTTTTTATATCGACAACGTAAAAGTTGGAGAATGGAACGGAAACCAGGCTTGGGCTAAGGTTGGCTACCCTGTTTCTGCAGGAAACCATACCTTCAAATGGGAATATATCAAAGACTATAGTGTAAGCAATGGCGAAGATTGTGCATGGATTGATTATATCGTATTGCCTCCTACCATTGTTACCAACAGCTATGCCGGTAGCGATGCCGCCATTTGTCAGGGAGAAACCTATCAACTGAACGGACATGCCATGAACTACGAATCATTCCAATGGCTCACATCAGGAACTGGTACATTTAGTAATCCCCACATACTGAATCCGATATACACTCCAAGTGCACAAGACGAAGCAGCTGCAAGTGTAGTACTTACACTTTCAGTAGTAGGATCCAGCACTACCGTTGAAAGCTCCATGACACTGAGCATCAATCCCATGCCGGAAGTATTTGCCGGATCGACGAGCTATGCATGTCAAGGAGTTCCGGTTGAACTAACGGGAGCTACGGCAAACAGCTATGCATCACTAATCTGGACCAGCACAGGAAGTGGAGAATTTGCAGATAATACTGCCCTACATCCTACCTATATCCCAAGCAATGAAGATTATAGCTTGGATAAACTCGTGTTTACACTCGAAGCAGTAGGTATAGGAACTTGTGGCAACAGCATGAGCGATGTGGATTTACACTTCCATGAGCTGCCTACAGGAGTACTATCCGGCGACCAACAAGTTTGTGAAGGTGGTAGCGCACAGCTTACCGTAGAGCTGAGCGGACAAGCCCCTTGGACAGTGGAATTAGACAATGGACTTGGTACATTCGATGTAGCTGCATCTCCTTACACCATTGAAGTTACACCACAAACGAGCACTACCTACAATCTTGTACAACTGGTTGACGGCAACAACTGCCCCAATACCGGAAGCGGACAAGCAGTTATTGAACTGGTGAACGAGCCTATGGCACCCATGACAATCTCAGCTCCCGATACCGTGGATTTGGCGCACCACAGTACCACAACAATTACAGTTGAACAAGTAGCTACCGCACTCAGCTATAACTACAAATTAGAACCTTCAGATGCCGGAAGCATAAGCGGAAATTCATTGGAGGCAGTAATCAGTTGGAATGAAGATTATCGCGGTGAAGCACGTGTATTCGCTGCCGCAGTGAATATATGTGGAGCAAGCGATTGGTCAGCACCACAAACAATGGAAATAATTAGCACGGTAGGATTAGATGAGCAAACAGCACAAAATCTAAAGATATATCCAAATCCGTCAAATGGACGCTTCACCCTTGACATGAATAAACTCAATAGAGGAAGTTTACGTATTACCGTATTCAATATTGTTGGCGAGTTGGTTTATGAAGAAAGCAAAGAAGTATCGCATGAACAGTTTATCGGTGAAATTAATTTAGAACATCTTCCAAATGGAATTTATATGATTAATTTGGAAAACAATACTAGCCGCTCAACACAGCGAATCGGTATTAAACGATAATCAAATCATATTTCATGAAAAAAGCGGCGGTTTACAGAAATCGCCGCTTTTTTTTGTGCCTAGACTTTGATATTGTAACAGCCAGAAATCATATAATTTCAATAGGATTGATTTAAGTCCAAGCTATTAATTTTGCAAAACTTACTTATAAAAACACTCCAAGATAACACCGGGTCGTTCCGATAATAGATCGGAAGGGGAGACCGGTTATTCATACTTAATTTTTAGTCAATTAGCATCTGTCATGGCGGAGGGTTGTGTTGCATAACCTAATAAAAACACTTCAAAATAGCACCGGGATGGGCGGGGAGCCCGCATGTTCCGATAATGGATCGGATGGGGGTGCAGCGCCCGGGTGAATCAAATAAGTGTAGTAAATCTTATAAGGCAGTCCACCGTTTCGGTGGACTGTTTGAGGTTATAAGGAGTTGGAAAGGTGAAGGTTAAAGCTGCTTAATCCCATATGCTTGACAAAAGCATAAGATGATACTCCTTGTAACCGACGCAACCTTATTTAGATTTACACAATTATTTGAGAGCGCGGAGGCCCCATTCATTCATGCTTGATTTTTGTGTCCTTTTTATCAAGAAAAAGGACGAAAGACTTATATGTTTTGTGTGTGAATTATCGCTGGAGGGTGTTTCGTCCCTACAGGACGAGATATAGATCTTGTGCAACAATTTTTACAAACATTTTGTCCCTACGGGACAACATTTGCACCAGATATTCAGTTAATTAAGCATAAACAAACTAAAAATACGTGCCTTTATAACCGGGCTGGGCGCGCGGGCCCGCATGAATGCGGAGCAGCGCTCGCCTGAGAATTGGCAAAGCATAATAAATCTTGCAAGGCAGGCCACCGGAACGGTGGTCTGTTTTGAGGATACAAGGAGTTGAAAAGACGCTGGTTAAAGCTATCTAATCCCACGTGCTTAAAAAAAGCAAAATATAATTCTCCTTGTATCCGACGCAACCTTGCTTAGATTTATATGCTTTGTCAAGTGCGGGGAGCCCCCATTCATTCATGCTTGATTTTTGTGTCCTTTTTATCAAGAAAAAGGACGAAAGAAGAATTTAATTCCGTATTACTTTGATTTGCTGCATGAGTTGTAAGCAAAGCATAATATCTATGTCGGAGCTTTACCCTACAATCAGCTTCATTATATCAATGAGATAGCTTCAATACTGAAAGCTTTCGGTTCTCAGTCATCATATAACCCTGAATTCATGATTAATTTTTGGTCCTTTTTATCAAAAAAAAGGACAAACACACTTAATCATTACCCAAATTATCCAATAACGGAACAAAACGAAAATATCCGAAGCTTTCTTCTTCAAAGCTGCCGTCTTCTTGTTTTGTCAGGCGCAGCATCACTTGTTGATTACCACTTCCCAAAGGGATGACCATAATGCCACCCGGCACCAATTGCGCTTTTAAGTCCTCAGATATTTCAGGAGCTGCAGCAGTAATTAAAATCCGGTCAAAAGGTGCATATGTGGGAAGCCCTTTATTTCCATCGGCTAAAAACATCTGCATCCTCCATGGCATCTTTTCCATAAACTTTTTGGTACGATCGAACAGATTGCGTTGCCTTTCAATGGTAAACACTTTACAACCCATTTCAAAAAGCACACTTGCTTGATAACCCGAGCCGGTGCCTATCTCCAATACCCTATGATTTCGCTCGGCCTTGAGTAGCATGGTCTGAAAAGCAACGGTATATGGCTGTGAAATAGTTTGCCCCGAGCCGATAGGGAAAGGCTTATCCTGATAAGCAAACTCCAAAAAAGAAGAATCCATAAAATAATGACGCGGAACGCGATTCATTGCTTCCAACACATCCTCATCCGTGATGCCCTTTTCGCGAATGGAATCAATCAACTGCTTGCGAAGGCCCTTATGCCTGTAAGAATCTATAAAATCCATACCATAATTCAAGTCAAAACATCAATTTTGGTATTAAAACCAAACATTCAGCGAATATAGCAAAAGCTACAGAAATAAAAAGCGTACTTTTGTACAAAAGCTTGTATCTATGCTGAAAATAGGAGTTCTTGGTGCAGGCCATCTTGGCAAAATCCATATTAAATGCATACTCGAAATACCAAATTATGATTTGGTCGGATTTTATGATCCCAACGAAGAAATTTCTCAACAGGTTGAAGCTGAATTTAACTTAAAGCGATTTCCAAACATCGAAACACTTATCGAAGCTGTGGATGTGGTGGATATTGTAACCCCTACCGTTTCACATTTCAGCTGTGCCATGCAGGCTTTAAAAAAGCACAAACATGTTTTTATTGAAAAACCTATTGTAGCCACTTCTGAAGAAGCCAAGATACTGATTTCAAAAGCCGAACAAACTTCTGTCAAGGTACAAGTGGGGCATGTAGAACGGTTTAATCCTGCATTTTTGGCTGTGCAGCCACTTTTGAAAAATCCCATGTTTATTGAGTCACACCGCTTGTCGCAATTTAATCCGCGAGGAACGGATGTGCCGGTGGTGCTCGACCTTATGGTACACGATATCGATATTTTACTTAGCGTGGTACATTCAAAGGTAAAACGCATAAGTGCGTCCGGGGCAGCCGTAGTGAGCGATACACCGGATATCACAAATGCCCGCATCGAATTTGAAAACGGATGTGTGGCAAACCTCACCGCAAGCCGTATCTCATTAAAAAATATGCGTAAAACCCGCTTTTTCCAAAAAGATGCATACATCACAGTCGATTATCTCGATAAAAAAGCCGAAGTAGTACGTATGAAAGCCATTGAGCGCGAGCCTGATAATCCAATGGCAATGGTTATCGACCTTGGAAATGGCAAAGGCATGCACGAGATTTTGTTTGACACCCCCGAAATAAAGCCTTTAAATGCAATAAAAACGGAGCTGGAAAGCTTTTATGACGCAATCGTATATGACCGCACACCCATGGTGACGGTAGAAGACGGCTATCGTGTATTGGAGCTCGCGCATCGTATTTTAAACAGTATGAAGACAAACAATCCACAAACATTTTAAGCTGCATAATTCACCAATTCATAAGCTTGTCAAGCTAGCGCTATTGTAATAAGCTCATGCCAGAAAATTCCTCAAAATTAAATTCATGAATTAAGCAGGTTAAATCAGCTACAACATACAATAAACCACCCCCGATATACGTTTCAAAATAGAACCGGAAACGAAAACTGTGTTTATGAAGAGAACGCTACGCACTTTTTTCAGTTTTAACTTACTAGGCATCCTGCTCATTGCCCTGGCTTGCCCTTCATGTAATAAATTTGAAGGCGACCAGCAAATTCCTGCTTATGTGTATATCGAAAGCTTCAGCCTCACAACCGATTACGGTGTGGAAGGCAGCGACACACATAATATTACAGATGTATGGCTATATGTGGACAGCCAATTGATTGGTGCATTTGAAATGCCGGCTACCATCCCGGTTTTGGCAAAAGGAAAACGAAAATTGGAAGTGCGCCCGGGCATTAAGCTGAACGGTATTGCCGCAACACGTGCCCCCTACCCCTTTTATAAGCCCTATCAGCTCGATGATTTTGAATTGGTAGAAGATTCTATACATATACTCCATCCCACAACAAGCTATTACGAAGGCTTGAATTTTGCATGGACGGAAGACTTTGAATATGCCGCTATTTCAATGGATAAAACCACAAATAGTGATACAATCATAGAAAAAACCGCACCCATAAACAATCCGGAAGCATTGCTGTCCGATTATTCATCCTATTCGGGTGTAATACATCTTGAAGGTGAAAAGAAAAGGTTTCAAATTGTTTCAGATGAATCATTTAAACTCCCGGGAAGAGGGTCGCCCGTGTTTTTGGAGCTTGATTACAAATGTGAGCTGCCCATACAAATTGGATTGTATGCCCGAGAATCCTATGTAATTTCCAATTTACCTCAAGTGATTTTAACGCCGGACGATAAATGGAAAAAAATTTATATCAATGTAAGTCCGGTAGTATCGCAATACAGTCAAGCTGAGAGTTTTCAGTTTTACTTTGAAGGAGCATTAAGTACGGAAACGGAAGCAAAATATTATTTTGACAATATCAAACTGATTCACCGAAGCAATTAAGTATGAATAGAAAAATACAAGTCGCCAAATACGTATTGCTTGATTTAATTGCAGCTTTCTTTGCATGGGGGCTGTTTTATATCTTTCGGAAACAATCAGAAAATCCCTTCTTCCATCTGGAGTTTGAAAAAATATTTGAAGACCCCAATTTTTGGCTAGGTATTATCCTAATCCCTATAGGATGGATTTTGTTTTATGCCATGGTAGGCACCTACCGCAAAATTTACCGTAAAGCACGACTGAAAGAACTCGGGCAAACACTTGTCATGACCTTGATTGGTGTTACCATTATATTTTTTGTAGCCATACTCGATGATGTAATTGTTACCTACAAATCATACTATCAGTCTTTCTTGGTGCTTTTTACACTGCATTTCTTATTAACCTATTCAGGGAGATTGCTATTAACCTCAGCCACTGTCCGAAAAATACATCGCAAAGAGTTAGGGTTCAACACAATAATTGTCGGCAGTAATGGAAATGCCATTCGCATCTTTAATGATATTGAAAAGCAAGAGCGCTCAAGCGGGAATATATTTGTGGGCTTCTTAAATGTGTATGACAAAGAAGAATACAAAATCAGTAAATATCTACCGCATTTAGGCTCATATAAGGACATTAAAGAAATTGTAAGGGCTCATCAGATTGAAGAAGTAATTATTGCTATTGAGCGTAGCGAAACGGATACGATTGATAAGATTATCGCCTCATTGGAAGAAACCTCCGTAATGATAAAAATCATTCCTATCATGCAGGATATCCTTTTAGGCTCGGTCAAGCTGTCCGGCATTTGGCATGCACCGCTTATTGAAATATCTCCCGATTTAATGCCTGCTTGGCAACAAAGCCTCAAGCGCCTGATGGATATTTTGGTTTCCATTATTGCAATAATTTTATTAATCCCGGTATATATCTTAACCGCCATAGGCGTTAAAATTTCGTCATCCGGACCTGTATTTTATTCGCAAGAGCGGATAGGCCTTCGCGGCAAGCCATTTAAGATGCATAAGTTCAGGAGTATGTATTCCGATGCGGAAAAAGCAGGACCGCAGCTTAGCTCGGAAGACGACCCCCGCATTACTCCTTTCGGACGCTTTATGCGTAAAGTACGTTTGGATGAGATTCCACAGTTTTATACCGTGCTAAAAGGCGATATGGCATTGGTGGGTCCACGACCCGAAAGGCAGTTTTATATTGATCAGATTGTGCAACGCGCTCCACATTACAGGCTTTTGCTTAAAGTAAAGCCAGGCATAACAAGCTGGGGACAAGTGAAGTACGGCTATGCTTCAAATGTGGATGAAATGATTGAGCGCCTGCAATATGATATACTTTATATCGAGAATATGAGCCTTGCAATGGACATTAAAATATTGATTTATACCGTCCTTATAGTGTTTCAAGGCAGAGGGAAATAAACTTATATCTCTCCCTTTTCAATCATGTGAATAATCCATTCTATCACCGCATCTTCTTCCACTTCATTCGGATTATAAGGGGTTTTTAAGTTATATCCCCAAATACGGGCAAAGCCCTGATAGAAAAAGGCGGTCACCCCTCCCCTAAGCTCTTTTAACAGCTCGTAGGAGGTTTCTTTTGTTTCCCTGTCGATGAGTTTAATAAGTATTTTTCCTTGCGAAAACGTGAGATTTCGCAGCTCCGAACCAAATTGTGCATCCAAATCCTTTTCGGCTTGCTTCATCAACTTTCTGCGCTCTTTATCAGTCTCGGCAGCCTGCAATACTGATTCGTATTCATTTAGCTTTATGCCGGCAAGCTTGGCATAAGGATATGCCTTTTTAACATGATAAATCAATCGATGATACTGACGCAACTCGCGCTTATTGTCGGGAAGACGCCAGCTTACCACATTCACTTCGGGAAGTTCAATAACAGGCAGTGTATCATTGTTTCTGATATGTGCCATGACTACTGTACGCTTCGTCACTTTTCGCCTTGGAATGCTATCCGGCTCTTGAGCGTATACCCCAAAAGAAGACAGCAAAAGTGCGAACAATAAGATCCTTTTTATCACCATTTTTCTTTACTTCTATTGTTTGGCTTAAAATAAAACCACAATCATTTAAAGCACATAAACAATTTATGTGCCAGTATTGAAAAAAAGCCAACAAATTATATCGAATTAAGCTACTTTCAGCTTTGAGATTCCGGCTTTTTTGAACTTTTTCTCAGCATATTCCTTGGTAACTAACAGCTTTTTAACTCCTTTCTTCGAAGGAAGTTCAAACATGGCATCCGTTAAAATAGCTTCAAAAATGGACCGTAAACCACGTGCACCAAGCTTGTATTCAATAGATTTCTCCACGATAAAGTCATAAACTTCTTCTTCAAAAACAAGCTTTATATTGTCCAGCTCAAACAGTTTGGTATATTGCTTTACTAGGGCGTTTTTTGGTTCAAGAATAATTCGTTTGAGGGTATCTTCCTTTAATGGATTCAAATATGTTAAAATGGGCATCCTTCCAATAATTTCAGGAATAAGTCCAAATTTTCTCAAATCCGCAGGGGCAATATATTGCAGCAGGTTTTCCTTATCTACATAATCGCCTTTATCACGTCCATACCCCACTACATTCGCATGATGTCGGGCTGCAATAATCCGTTCGATTCCGTCAAAAGCTCCACCGGCAATAAACAATATATTTTTGGTATCTACGCCTATCATACGCTGCTCCGGATGCTTCCTCCCTCCTTGTGGGGGCACATTCACCACCGTGCCTTCCAACAGCTTTAACAAAGCCTGTTGCACCCCTTCACCGGAGACATCACGCGTAATGCTTGGATTATCGCTCTTACGAGCTATTTTGTCAATCTCATCAATGAAGACGATTCCTCTTTCTGCTGCTTTTACATCATAATCAGCTGCTTGCAACAAGCGTGTAAGAATGCTTTCCACATCTTCTCCCACATATCCGGCTTCGGTAAGTACCGTGGCATCGGCTATGGCAAAAGGTACATGCAGCATTTTGGCAATGGTGCGTGCCAATAAGGTTTTACCTGTGCCGGTTTCACCAACCAATATGATATTTGACTTTTCTATTTCAACATCATCGGCAGTTTTAGGCTGATCGATGCGTTTGTAATGGTTGTATACCGCTACAGCCAATATGCGCTTTGCCTCTTCTTGTCCGATCACATACTGATCCAAAAATTCTTTGATATCAATGGGTTTACGCAAGCTGAAATCGAGCGTCCCTTTGATTGGAGAAGTAATTGCACCCTCTTCACGCAAAATTTGATAGGCTTGTTCCACACAAGTATCGCAAATATAACCTTCGATGCCACCGATCAGCAGAGCGGTTTCATCGCGGTTACTACCGCAAAATGAGCAAACATCCTTCTTTTTTGTCATGACAGCACTATTTTGATCGCGTCAGCACTTCGTCAATCATACCGTACTCTTTGGCTTCTTCTGCAGTCATCCAATAATCACGGTCTGAGTCTTTCCAAATACGTTTATAAGTTTGTCCGCTATGATGAGCAATGATTTCATAAAGTTCTTTTTTTAACTTTTGAATCTCGCGGGCAGTAATTTCAATATCGCTTGCTTGCCCTTGGGCACCTCCCATGGGCTGGTGAATCAAAATACGTGAATGCTTTAAAGCAGTACGTTTTCCTTTGGCACCGGCGCATAACAATACAGCTCCCATTGAAGCTGCCATCCCGGTACAAATGGTGGAAACCTCCGGATTGATATATTGCATGGTATCATAAATGCCAAGTCCGGCATATACCGAACCACCGGGGGTGTTCAAATATATTTGTATGTCACGTTTTGAGTCAACAGACTCTAAAAACAGCAGTTGAGCTTGGATGATATTTGCCACATAATCATCAATAGGAACGCCTAAAAAGATGATGCGGTCCATCATTAAACGTGAAAACACATCCATGGTGGCAATATTCAACTGACGCTCCTCGATAATAGTGGGCGAAATATATGATTGTACCTTGCGGGCATATTGATCAAGCCCTAAGCTGCTCATTCCTAAATGACGTGTAGCATATTTTGAAAATTCACTATTCATCTTGTGCTTCCTCCTGTGTTTTGTTATAGTTTTCAATGATTTCTTTCAAGCCGTCAGGTGTTACTGTTTCTTCTACCTTGGTGACTTTTTCATTGAATAATTTTATCATTTTTTGCTCGGCAAGCTGTCTCTCCACACGCATCACCTCATTTTCATCTTTTAAGATGTTATCAACTATGCCGTTCAGACTTTCGTCCAGCTCTTTTGAAATATCGACTTGTCCGCCAAATTGCTGGAAGAAATATGCTTTTACAAAGTTACGTATTTCTTCATTGCTTACTTCAATAGTATTGGGATACTTCAGCTTTAAGCTTTCTTCAATCAGTTGAAAATGAATTGCTTTTTTATGTTTTTCCAAGTCTTCAACTGCTTGTTCTTCAGTCATCGCTCCTTGGTTGCGATCAATCAGCCATTTTTTCAGGAATTCTTCCGGCAGTTCAATTTGTGTTTCATTAATCACACGATCAAAGACGGTATTAAAAAACAACATTTCAGACTGTTGATTCAGCTGAAGTTCAATCTCTTCTGCAATTCTTGCTTTAAACTCCTCTTCAGATTCTATTGAAGAATATGGGAACATACGATTGAAAAAGTCCGGATTTAATTCGGCCGGCACTTTTCTGCTGATATCGTCAATAATCACATTAAAATCGGATGTCAACAGGTCTTTTTGCTCTTCTTCGAGCTGAAGCAGCTGCTCAGCTTTTTCTGCTCCCAACAGCTGTTCGAAATTAAGTACGAATTCATCGCCTGATGGTTTTCCCACAAAAAGTTTTTCTGCTTCTTCTCCGGCATCTTTCAGCTCCAGCATCACAAATTTGTCAAGACCTTCGGCAACTTCATTTCCTTCCGCATCAGCTTGAACAATACGTAAATCTATCACATCCTCTGCTTCAATTGTTTCAGGATGTATGGTATCCGGATTTTCGTCCAACATTCTGTCTACCACCTTTTGTATTTCAGCATCATCGGCTTTCACCAGATGATAGGTTTCGGTAAACTGTGCTAAATCCACATCTATTTCAGGGGCAAGGCCTATATCGAAGAAAAAATGCAAATCCTCATCGCTTTCAAGGTCAATTTGCCCGCTACGTTCGGTATCCGGGAGTGGGTAACCCAATAAATTAATCTTATTTTCGAAGATGTAATTATTTAATGTTTCGGAAACCAGATTATTTAGCTCTTCAGCCATCACCGCACTTCCATACATTTTTTTTACCATTCCCATCGGCACTTTGCCTGGTCTAAAGCCCGGCATGCTAGCTCTTCGCTGATATGTTTTAAGTGCTTTTTCTACCTTGGGATTAAGGTCTTGCTTGCTTATAATAACTTCAATTGTAGCGGTTCCTGATCCGGTACTTTCCTGTAATACTTCCATGTTATATAAGGATTTAACTATTCTTTTATATACTACACAGCCGGATTAAAAAGTAATCCGGCCGGTTTTGGTTTGTGCGGATGAAGGGACTCGAACCCCCACGCCTCTCGGCACTAGATCCTAAGTCTAGCGCGGCTACCAATTACGCCACATCCGCCTGTTCGAGCTTTGTGCTTAAATTAAGGGTGCAAATATACTAATTTTCATTTGTATAGCACCAAATTTTGAATTAAAAATACGCAACAAAAAAAGGGCTGTCGAATTAACAGCCCTTTTAAAGATTTTTACCCTGCTTAATTCATGAATTATGCAGGTTACAATCGATTTATTAATCGATAGATCCTGTATTATCGTCAAAGTGCAGCGTAACAATTTGTCCTGCTTCTCCTGCTACCGCTTCTTGGTCGCCACCGGCATTGCGGTAAAGGATTTTTCCGTCGAACACATTAAATTCTGCATTCCACCAATCCGGAATCCAGCTATGCTCGGTATACATACGGATACTTGCAATTGCTACCAATGCGGGTGACACAAGGGTTTTAGCATTGTTGTCAATAGTAAATTTGTTGGCTTCAACAGCTGAATCCCAGCCGCCAAAGGCATCACCAATACCATAAACTTCTGCTGTTTTTACGGAAACCTTGATTTGATCATCCTGTAAGTTCAGCACAACCATATACATTCCGCTTTCTTCAATTCCCATATTTCCATCTTGATCGCTTACTTCAACGCCCTCGGCATCAAATTCATCCACTTCACCGAAGCCGATATTAGGTGTACCCCAGCCTGCAGCTGACAGTTTGAAGCCTTTACCACCTTCGATATAAGCGATTTTCCAGAAGATACCTTCGTTTGCAGTACCACCGGCAAGCGGGTGCATAATTGCATCTTCAACAGTACCGGGTGTATCCCAGCCATATGCAGTTGCATCTCCAACGAGGAACATTTCTTCGGGGAACTCAGGTAGTGGTTCGCCTTCACCGGTTTTTTCAAGTTTTCCGGCAAATGGTTTACCAAGCTCCCAAATCAATGAAACTGTATAAATGGCATAGTCGTCATTGGTAATATTATCACCACCTGCTGTGGGAGCAGTAACTGATCCGCCAAGGTTGGTGTTCACACGTACCGAGCCATCTTCGTTCAACCAAACTTTCCATCCATTTCCGATGCGGAATTTCCAGTCGTTTTCAAACAATGGAACCTCTACGGCTTTAAATTCCATCTTTTCGAGATTAAATTCAGCTGACATTTCGGTATCTGAACCCCAGCCACCGGGTGTAGCTTCACCAATCAATCCCCATTTTGCTTCAACAACAACCACTACTCCTAATTCAGTATCATATACCACTTGGTACAAGCCGTCTGAAGGAACAGTAAACTTAGTATCTGTTTCAGCAATGCTTCCACGCCAAAACTTTGATGAGGTGGGGTGCTCAACTGAAGTATCCCATGGATCTTCGGTAATTTGCGCAAAATCTGAACCGGGACCGTATACGGTTTGGTTTTCTCCTGCAACTTTTACGATATTAAATCCTTCGCCAGCTTTAACAGCAACAAACAATTCGAGTAATTCGGCACGTTCTTCCTGTCCATTTTCATTTAAAGTGGACTTCATCAAGCCTTTAAGGTCAAAATCTACTAGTGAAGTACCGGCACCTTTAATATAAATACCGTCTTCCACAAGAGGGGTCGGATCCGGATCCGGATCGTCTTTCTTACATGAAATCATTACTAAGCTGCTGAGCATCACTATACCCATCAGCTGAAAGATTTTAAACAAACTTCTTTTTTTCATCGTTTTTTGAATTAAATTAATAAATAAACTACTAAACTATTTTATTATTGTATAGGCTTGGGTGCGTCAGCCAATCGAGGATTGGCATCTATCGCCCATTGTGGTATCGGGAATGTATTTCTATCGGGAGAAGACACTCCTTTTTCCCACCATGCCTTATTAAATTTTCCGAAACGTATTAAATCGCCTCTGCGTAAGGCTTCCCAGAAGAATTCACGTCCGCGCTCTGCCAGTAAATCATCTAATGTAGCACCACTAAGCGGGGCTATACCGGCTCTGAGGCGAATGGGATTAATGTATTCGTCCCCATTTTGCCCTTGACGTATCATTGCTTCTGCTTTCATAAGCAACACATCGGCATATCGGAAGAGCGGGAAGTCATTTGAAAGGTTTTCTTTGGCACCGTTCTTAATTTCAAACTTCTTCACACGTGCTCCGGACATTCTGATTTCTACAGATGTATAAGTACCGTCCATATTTAATGCGGGGATATAAGGGTCAAAAATTAAATTTGCTCCACTTGCACCCGGATCGACAATGGGTGTAGTGCCGTCAGCTTGATATTGCTGTCCAACCAAAAAGTATCCTTCTTTACGCTTGTCACCCTCTTCATAGCTGTTAAAATGGTCGTACATCACTGCAAAACCATTCCAAGGACCTGCAGCCATATTAAAGGTTAAATTACTGTTATAGTGTAATGTGCGCATATGCAGATTAAATCCTTCGTATTTATCTTCGTCAAAAGGAATGACAAATATATTTTCGGGTGAATTATCATTATCCGTTACAAATGGCTGCATTGGATCTGCTTCGAGGCTATATTGCCCCAGCAAGATCACGCTATCGGCATATTGTTCGGCTTTTGCCCATTGCGGACTGCCTGTATACACTTCTGCGTTTAAATATAAGCGCGTTAAAAGTGAATAAGCAAAACCTTTGGTAGCACCAGTTTTAGATGCACTTTGAGGGATAATGGGCGCTTCTTGCTCAATATCCGTGGTGATACGTTCAAAAATATCCTTACGTAAATTACGTCTGGGGTTATCCGGTGCTTCCAGATAATCAGTTACATAAGGTACATCTTTGTAATTGTCGATTAACAAATAGTAATAGTATGCACGCAATACTTTTGCTTTGGCTATTGCAATTTGAATTTCGGGGGCATCACCCATTGGGATTTGTTCTTCAATGAATTTATTGGCTTCGATAACCCCGTTAAAATATCTGCTCCACATGCTGTTGATGGCTTCGGTATTATTATCCCAGGTATGCTGGTGCAACACTCTCCATTTTCCTCCATCATCCCAGTCGGTTGCTCGGGTAGGTCCCGTAGTGCCGTCACCGGTAAGTTCGTTGGCAAACCACCAACCACCCCAATCTAAAAACTCACGCATGGGCGCATAAATAGGGCTCATATTCAACACAGGGTCCGATACAAATTCAGTAGGCGGAACCTTGTCGTAAAGTACGGTATCCAGCTTGGTACATCCAAACTGTATCACTGTTAAAAATAAAATAAATAAAAATATCTTTTTCATGACTTGTTACGAATTAAAGGTTAACATTTACTCCAAAAGTGAAGGTACGAGTCTTGGGATACACATTGTACTGATCCAAACCGAAGGAAATTCCTTGGAAAGAAATTTCCGGGTCAATAC
>CAZDWA010000018.1:0-33908 GCA_964509065.1 uncultured Lentimicrobiaceae bacterium | reverse complement strand
TCGTTCAAACGCAAATCCGGGACCTCCACCATTCCGATATTCGATTTAGTAGCACTGAATGCAAAGCTGGAAGCCTCCGCCTTGGTATTCGACATACAATTAAATATGGTAGTCTTTCCTGTATTTGTAATCCCAATAATTCCACAATTTAAAGCCATAACTTTCAAATAATTTTAGTTTTCAGCCGACAAAATTACACATTCACGGCATTAAATTGCCAAAAACTTAAAATACTATACATTTTATCAGGTATTTTTCCATTTATATGTACAAATGAGAAATAAATTTTACTACCTTTGCAGGCTCAAATTTTAAGTTCTTCCGGACTTGGTTATTTCAACATAATCAACACCTTAAAAAGATTAAATTATGTTTAACACCCCCTGATGATTGTAGACCGGAGCATTCACAGGTACAAATTTTAAATGCATGTCAGAAAACGAAAACAACATCAACGAAGAAGTAAAACAGGAACAGCCTGAAATTACTGAACAATCTGTTGAAGCTACTGCTGAAACTACTCAAGAGGAAGTAACTCAAGAGGAAGTAACTCAAGAAGCAGTAGAAGAGGTAGTAAAAGAAGTAGCTGAAGAAGTTACTGCAGAAACTACCCAAGAAGAGCCTGTAGCAGAAGAAGCCGCAGCTGAAGAGGTAGCCGCAGAAGTTGATGTAACTGCCGAAACTAAAGAGGCAGAGAAAGAAACAGTTGAAGAAAAAGCAACTGAAGCTCCACAAAAAGAAGAAAAGAAAGAAGTGGAAAGAAGTGTTCCAAAGCATGATCCGGACGCTTTTGACTGGGAATCCAGTGACAAAAAGCACGATACCTATGCTGCGGACGAACGTACTAAATTGGAATCGCTGTACGACCAAACGCTGAGCTCCATTGCAAACCATGAAGTAGTTGATGGTATTGTAGTTGGAAAAAACAGCCGTGAAGTGATTGTAAACATCGGATTCAAATCTGATGGTGTAATTGCTGTTAACGAATTTCGTTATAACCCGAACCTGAAGATTGGTGACAAGGTTGAGGTGTATGTCGAAAATCAAGAAGGCGTTAACGGACAGCTTGAGCTCTCCCATAAAAAAGCGCGCTTATTACGCTCATGGGATCGCGTAAACGAAGCTTACGACAAAGAAGAAATTATCAATGGTTATGTGAAATCACGCACCAAAGGTGGTCTTATCGTGGACGTATTTGGTATCGAAGCTTTCTTACCCGGCTCACAAATTGATGTAAAACCAATTCGCGATTACGATATTTATGTTGATAAAACCATGGAATTTAAAGTGGTTAAAATCAATCATGAATATAAAAACGTGGTTGTATCACACAAAGCCCTTATCGAGGATGAGCTCGAACAACAAAGAGCAGAAATCATCAGCAAACTCGAAAAAGGTCAAGTACTGGAAGGTATTGTCAAAAATATCACCTCATACGGTGTATTTATAGACTTGGGCGGCGTAGACGGATTGATTCATATTACCGACTTATCTTGGGGACGTATTAATCACCCTGAAGAAATCGTTGAACTTGATGAAAAAATCAAAGTTGTTATCCTTAACTTTGATGAAAACAAGAAACGTATTGCACTCGGTCTGAAACAACTTACACCTCATCCATGGGATGCTCTTGACGAAAACCTCAAAGTGGGTGACAAAGTACAAGGTAAAGTTGTGGTCATTGCCGATTACGGTGCATTCATCGAAATAGCCCCGGGCGTTGAAGGATTGATTCACGTTTCCGAAATGTCATGGTCACAACATTTGCGTACTGCACAAGATTTCTTGAATGTTGGTGACGAGATTAGCGCAATCATACTGACATTGGATCGCGAAGATCGCAAAATGTCGCTCGGTATGAAGCAACTCATTCCTGACCCATGGGAAAATATTAAAGACCGCTATCCGGTGAACAGCAAGCATTCCGCCACAGTGCGTAACTTTACGAACTTTGGAATTTTTGTTGAAATGGAAGAAGGTGTAGACGGATTAATCCATATTTCAGACCTCAGCTGGTCGAAAAAGATTAAGCACCCCGCAGAATTCACCAAAGTAGGTGAAGCAATCGAAGTTGTTGTACTTGATGTAGATGAAGAAAATCGTCGCTTAAGTCTTGGACACAAGCAACTTGAAGAAAACCCATGGGATGCATTCGAAAGCATTTTCAATGTAGGAACCGTACACCAAGGAACCATTATCAGCGCTTCCGATAAAGGTATGATTGTTTCACTCCCATATGGCGTGGAAGGCTTTGCTCCAAATCGTCACCTCAAAAAAGAAGACGGTAGCCAAGCTAAATTAGAGGAAACAATGGATTTCAAAGTTATCGAATTCTCGAAAGATAATAAGAAAATCATCCTCTCTCACTCACGTATCTTTGAAGATCAGGCATTTGCATTACGTCAGACTGAATCCGAAGGAAGAGAAAATGAAGCAAAAACTACAAAGCGTGCCGTGAAGATTATTAATGAAAATCTTGAACGCACTACTTTGGGTGACCTTGATGTGTTAGCCGATTTGAAAGAAGACCTCGAAAAGCAGGAGCAAGCTGATAAAGATAAATAATTCAGCCCTGTAATAATCATAAAAACCGTTCCGGCAGTAGCCGGAACGGTTTTTTTATACACCTCCACCTACCCCCTAACAAGCTAATTATCATTCTAATACAATTTTAAAAATAAAATATATTGCTTTTCACTTGACAAACTAATTCATTAGTTATATCTTTGTGCAACGAAATTAAACTAATTACTTAGTTATGGAGAATCAATTACGAGAGCTCACAAGAGCCGAAGAACAGGTCATGCAAATTTTATGGAGATTGGGTGAAGGATTTGTGTACGACCTACTAAACTACTTCCCCGAGCCCAAGCCTGCTTATAATACGGTATCCACCATTATCAGAATTTTAGAACGAAAAGGTTTTGTAAGCCATACAGCAGTTGGGAAATCGCATCTGTATTATCCATTAGTCAGCAAGCCTGAATATGCGCGTTTCAGCATGAAGCAGCTTTTACAGGGTTATTTTAGTAATTCGTACAAGCAGTTGGTTTCTTTCTTTAGCAATGACCATGAGTTGTCACTAAAAGAAATGGAAGATATCCGCAAACTGATGGAACAGCAGATCAATGAGAAAAAAGACCAATCATGACAGCATTGCTGATATATATATTTAAGGTGGCGTTTTTCCAAATGCTGTTATTGGGAATTTATCAATTTGTGATTCGCCCGGGAAACAATCTTCAATTAATGAGATGCACATTAATAGCCGGCATGATACTCCCCTTTGTATTACCCCTTATCAGCTTATCCGGCAACACAACTATTAATGAAGGCGGTGCAATTCCTGTTTTCATCTTGCCGGAAATTACTATTCCAGCTGATCAAAACACTGCCATGTCATTCTTGGATCAGATTAATTGGTATCAGATTATATACTTCACTGTCAGTATATTGTTTTTAAGCAGCTTATGTATCTCAATACTAGCTTTATGGCACAAAGCAAAAAAATCAAAAGCACAAACAACAACTTACGGCAAAATATATATTGACAATAAAACCAAAAGCCCCTACTCCTTTTTCAGCTGGGTATTTTTTCCTGATATTCAAATCGATTTACCCATGACTGATATACTCCTCAAGCATGAATTCAGTCATGTCAAACACCGTCACAGCATTGACCGTCTTATGTCGTCTTTATTAAAAGCTTTTTTCTGGTTTAGTCCATTTTCGTACCTACATCATAGATTATTATCTGAAGTGCATGAGTTTCAAGCAGATGCCAATGTCATTCAAATGCTAAACAACAAAGAAAATTATCAAAATCTCATGCTGGCTTATGCCGGAGTTCCAATATTTTATCCAATTTCCAATAGTTTTAGTTCACACCTTAAAAAAAGAATAGCCATGATTAACCACAAACAACAAAAAATCAAACTCATCCCACTAATAAGTAGTCTTCTACTATTAGCAGCATTTACCATGTTCACATCGATGATACAGATTCAACCCAAACAAGCAGTTGCATCCAATTTAAATGAATTTTCAATTGCTTTTAATGGCATGGATGATCAAAACGAGCATCTAAACCCTGCTTTACCAGCAGACAAATCGATTGAAGAAGACAGCCTCCGTAGCTTGCAACAAAAAAAACAAGCTGCCAAAGAAGAAAAATCTTCAAATAATGAAGATGTTTTCACTGTAGTTGAAGAAATGCCGGAATTCCCCGGAGGGACTGAAAAAATGATGGAATATATAGCTTCTACCATCAAATATCCGGAAGAGGCACACAAAAAAGGAATTCAAGGACGTGTTTATGTAAACTTTGTCATCGAGCCGGATGGTTCTGCAACCAATGCAAAAGTCCTACGTGGCATAGGAGGCGGTTGTGACGAAGAAGCAATCCGTGTGGTTGAAAGCATGCCTAAATGGATACCGGGTCGTCAGCGTGGACAGGCTGTACGCGTTGCAATGAATTTACCGCTCAGGTTTACTTTAGAGGAAACTAAGGAAAAAGAAGAAAAACCGAAGAAAGCATCCAAGGAATCGAACCACACCATCACCTTGGAGGATGGAAGAACTGTATATTCAGTAGTGGAAGAGATGCCTGAATTTCCAGGCGGAAACGCAGCCATGATGGAATATATCAGTTCAAACATTCATTATCCTGAAGAAGCAATCAAGAAACAGACTGAAGGAAGAGTTTTCATTAATTTCATTATAGAAACTGATGGCAGCATCAGTAATGCGAAGATATTGAGAGGATTAAGCCCAGAATTGGATGCAATCGCATTGGATGTGATTCGTAACATGCCTGCTTGGAAACCGGGCAAACTTGGAACAGAACCTGTAGCCGTGAGCTTCAATATTCCCATACATTTCAGCTTGAACAATGATTAAAATGCAAAGAGCCGATATCGGGAATCCATATCGGCTCTATTTTTTAAAAAAATTATTCTGATTCGTAACTTTTAGTCAGGTAACTTCTTTAGTTCTAGCTCTGTAAAGTCGAAATCGGGATTATCGATAAAAATTTCCAATGCATTTACCTTGCCTTTGCGGTCCAGCTGAAACGTAACAAAACCTTTGGGTAAGGATGGGAATAAGCCAAATTCAATTTCAAATGTATCGAAATGCCAATGTGATAAATCGCCAATAAACTTCGGGCTACGCATCATCTTCAGCTGTAATTTATTGTTTTGCATTTCCACTTTTACCGAATCATAAACCGGACTTCCATAATAGCCGCAATAATCAGCTAAATTTAAAGAAGCTTTGGCTTTTGAGTTTCTTTCTTTCGCTTTTTGCTCTTCCATTTTTTGTTGATACTCCTCCCCTTTTTGTTTTTGCTCCAGCATCATGGCACTCCAATCGCTTTCTTCCGGATTCGACAAAACAATATCCAAGACCTTGTACATCAAGGGATAGTACATATTACTAAGAGAATTTGTCATGATGGCAAAGCCAATATTTTCTTCGGGGATGAGTAAGGTTTGAGATATCATCCCATCATATCCACCATTGTGCATCACAATTTTTCGTCCCAGATAATCCATCATTGTCCAGCCCAACCCATACGACCTAAAATGGGTGCTCGGGAAACGCTCGCTAAATGCTTTTGTCAAAGGGAGTGGCGTTACGGCTGACTGCATTTCAAATATGGACTCCGGTTTTAGCAGTTGTTTACCATTGAACCTGCCTTCATTCAGATTCATGCGTAGCCAGTTTGCCATTTCCGATGCGCTTGAAATCAAAGAGCCTGCAGGTCCCATATTATCCCAATCGAGCCAAGGGATTGCTTTCAGTTTGCCATCTACATAGGTATGAGGCTGTGAAATATTATCGCGTGAGGCAAGTCCTGAAACATGCATGGTAGAACGTCGCATTCCCAAGGGCTGCAAAATGCGTTTTTCAACAAATTCATCCCAGCTCATGCCACTCACTGCCGAAACAAGCTCACCTGCAGCAATATACATAATATTGGAATAGCCGAACTGTTCTCTAAAGCCATGACGCGGCTTCAAATGACGCGCTTTACGCACAATTTCTTCTCTGCTGTAGGTACTTCCATACCAGATTAAATCGCCGGAAAAGGTTTTTAAGCCGGAGCGATGTGTCAACAAATCGCGTACTGTCATCGCTTGGGTGACATATGGGTCATAAAGTGCAAAATAAGGCAGGTGGGTAATCACTTTATCATCCAAACTGAGCTTCCCTTCTTCCACTAGCATCATGATAGCAGCAGCAGTAAAAGCTTTAGTATTGCTGGCAACAGCAAATAAGGTATGCTTGTCGACCTGTTGTTTGGTATGAATATCCGTTACCCCATAGCCTTTAGTAAAAAGCACGGAATCAGCACTTACAAGTGCAAAAGACATGCCAGCCACATCCCAGTCTTCAAGTGCTTGTTGAAAATAATCATCAATCTTTTTAATTGATTCTGCATTTGGCTGAGCGGTAAGCAAAAAGGATGCTGCCAGTAAAATATTGAGTATTATAATCTTATATATGGATTTCATAATAAATGGTTTTGCTGATTTATATCATAGAATTAATTTCCGGCAGTATTTTCCCGGCTTCGCCTTCCAAATACAAAGTTGACAAGCGATGGGTATAGTGTGAAGGACCACGATTTATTTCAATAATTGAAGCCCCTTTGTATTTTGCTATTTCCGGAATTTGATTGGCGGGACTCACCTCCCCCGAAGTGCCAATAATAACAAAGACATCACTTTGTTCGGCAGCTTCAATCGAATCCCGATATGCTTGTTGTGGAATTCCTTCACCAAAAAAGATAAAATCGGGTTTAAGCAATCCACTGCAGGAAGGACAGCGAGGCGGAATTTCTTTTAAGAGTGATGGGTCAAACTTTATTTTGGTAAAACAACTCATACATAAAAGGTGTTGAGCGCTACCGTGAAAGCAAATAACATCTTCATTACCTGCATTTTGATGCAGCTGGTCGATATTTTGTGTGATTAAACTTTTCAGCAAGCCCGTGTTTTTCCATTCGGCAAGAATTCGATGTGCAGGATTTGGCAATGCTTCTGCAAATACCCCGTAAAAAAGCTCACGAATTGCCTGCCAAGATTCTTCAGACTCATTGAAGAAAAAGTTGATATCCAACACTTTCGGATCATATTGATTCCAAATTCCGCCTTCTCCTCTAAATGGGGGAATTCCACTTTCAGCCGAAATACCGGCTCCGGTAAAAGCAACCAAATGTGTTGCTTTGCCAATTAATTCTGCAGCTTGTTTGATTTTTAAATTTTGGTTTATCATATATATTTGTATTAATAATCAGGCTTTATTTTCAGCTTTTTCCATGCTTCAAACAATTGTACAGCCTCTTCTGCCAACAGTATTTCGGTGGGCAAATCACGCTTATCCATTTCAAGTGGTAATTGCTGATAAATATACGAATCATCAAAGCCTGCATCCGCTGCATCTTCTCTGCCGGCGGCAAAATACAATTTTTCGGGGCGCGCCCAAAAAATTGCTCCAAGGCACATCGGACAAGGCTCACAGCTGCTATATATCACGCAGCCGTCAAGCTGAAAAGTCCCCATATTTTTACATGCATCCCGTATGGCAACAATTTCTGCATGTGCCGTAGGGTCGTTGGAAGAAGCTACCTTATTATAACCGCGCCCTACAATTTTCCCATCTTTTACCACCAAAGCGCCGAAAGGTCCGCCTTCCAGAAGCTGTAAGTTTTGGGCGGCAAGTCCAATTGCCTCCCGCATAAAATGATAATGGTCGTCATCCATGATACTGGTTTTAAATTGTTTAAAAACGAATTTGCATTTTTGTTATATTCTTCGTTCCCCAATTGCCGACAAGACTTGTTTCATAGCAATAGTCGTGAAGTAAATTAAGAAAGTCCGACCTTTCTGTTATCTCTCCCCCCAAGCTTCGCAGATGAGGAGTATCTTGCTGTGCATCAATTAATCGTATATCGTTTTCCACTAAAAATTGCCCTAAATGCACAAATGCCACTTTTGAAGCATTCGCTTCGGTAAAAAACATTGACTCGCCGAAAAACACTTTTCCAAGCGATAAACCGTATAAACCACCAACTAACTTGCCTTCGTACCAAGTTTCTACCGAATGTGCCAAGCCAGATTGATGTAAAATCACAAAGGATTGAATTAAATCTTCCGTAATCCACGTATTTCCACCTTCTTTTCGCCTCGTATTGGCACAACGGCGCATCACTGCTTCAAATGATGTATCAAAAGTAACCGCAAATTTATTTCTATTTAGCAGCTGTCGTAAACTTTTGGAGACTTTAATTTTTTCGGGATATACAATTAGTCGCGGATTTGGCGACCACCATAAAATTGGCTGCCCTTCCTCATACCAAGGAAAAATACCCATTGAGTAAGCCTTTAATATACGTAGAGGCGACAAATCACCTCCATAAGCTAATAAGCCTTCGGGATGCGCCAACTCAGGATGAGGAAAGTCCAAACTGCCATCCAACTGAAAAATCCGCATTTATTCCATATTTTATCGGCTGATAATCAACTTTTCTGTTGACTGCCCCGTTGGAGTATCAATCAAAAGATAGTAAATACCGCCTTTCAAATTCAGATTATAAAGATACGGAAAATTTGGATTTGAATCATTAAATAATAATTTACCGAATGCATCAAAAATACGAAGTCTCTGAGGCTTCAGTCCATCCTTTTCTTCAATCCGAAACCTCCCATCGGATGGATTTGGCGCTATTGTAAATGTATTTTTCTTTTGTGCTTCAGAAATACCTACGCTATTGTCGTCCTCAAGCCAAAACGTGAAATAAGATGCGGGTGCGGCAAGTGGATAAGTTGTTACTGCAAGCTCACTTTCAAGCTCTAAATAATAGTGAATGGTATCGCCCGGGAGCAGATTTTCGATAATACCCATATTTTGAGGGCAGGCGATATAAACAGGCAACTGAGTAAATGCATCCTCTTGATTTATTTTATAATACAACCACATCAGCTGAATATTTGAAGATGCTTGACAATTGCTATATATATAAAATTCAGGACTATACGGCCTTTCTCCCAATACCTTTTGATGTAAAATACGCGCATGATGCGGGACCGGGATTTCTTTTACAATATGGTATAAGGATTTTCCATGCGCACTCAACACACGCGCATCAACAGCTATCAATTTATAACCCGGCAATGCCTCGGCATAAATTGCCATTGCTTGATTATCATATTCAGCTATGCCGTATGAAGGAACAATCACCGTATTATTAATTATGATTGAATTCGTATAGCTGCGGATTTCTTCATCCGCACCGATATTCCACATGCCGTCATCATTGGGGGCAACCGGCAAGCGATAAATCTGGTATGGCTTGCCGGAAAAGTTCAATAAACTGCCCAAAAGCTCCACATTCGATTCAATTGGTCCATAAGCCGTTGATTCCTGAGGATATGATGAAACAAGCAGTGTTTCAAAGTCAAGCACTTTAAAAAACATATTTAGCTGCTGGCAATGCTCACAATCTTCATCAGTAAGGCTTTCCAAATACACAAAATCCTCAATATGGAAATTTGTTGTCAGCATGCTATGGATAATTGAAGGATAATGTCCTTCATTTTGTTGCAGCACACGCCTCGTCGTAAAGCCGCGAATGAGCCCATCAAATGCCAAATTTCCACTTTCCAAAGATAAATCCAAGTCTTGCCGCTCCCAAGCCCACTTCTCGCTTAGATAATAGGATAATGAATCAGAAAACGGCTGTGCATGATGGCTAAAATCGGCATCCACCATATAACGTTCATTGCCTTCGCCAAAATTACCGAACATAAAATGAGGGGCATAATCACGAATCCAAGGCGAATCAGCCTTAATATCCAGTAAATTCAGCTTTTCAGGCATTAAGCCTTGCTGGTAAAAGTATTCCAATAATTGTTGGCTCTCGCCCTGTGTTTCTGAATCATAAATCATCCAAATCAAGGCAGACTGCTGTGCAATACGGGCAACTTCCAATATCACGGAATCAATTTCGGGCTGCTGTCCCCAAGCGAATAGCAAGCCTTCGCTTTCTTCAAATTCAGCCGGATTAAAAACCGCAAACTGTGCTTGAGATTGAAAGCTAAATGAAAAGAAAAACAGAATGAGTAGGGTAAAGACTTTTTTCAGCATTTATAGTTCGTATTTCGAATATTTTTGTTTTTAAGAAAAAGCGAAAATACAATTTTTCATAATGATTTTGAACTTTTTAGCTATAAAAACCTGCGTAACTCTCAGAGAATGCACAAAACTATGGCCATCAGACGTATTTTTAAAGACTTCTTATCGCAGTAAATACGAGGTTTTTCGTAATTTTACACATCAAAATATGCTTTAATCTTCATTTATTTGAACACACTCATTTCATGAAATACACAAAATTCATTTCAAGTATTATATTGTTGGCTGCCTTATTCTTAAGCGCATGCCATAGTCCAACTCTCTTACATGAGCAATCGGTACAGTTTCCGAACAAGGCTTCTTTAAAAAAGAAAATTGAATTAGCAGCCTCGGTAGTCCCTTCCAAGGCACAGCTGGAATGGCAACAACTTGAGTTGACTGCATTTATACATTTTGGCATCAACACCTTTACAAATAGCGAATGGGGCACAGGAAAAGAATCACCGGATTTGTTTAATCCAACAGATTTTGATGCCGTTCAATGGATTGAGGCAATCCAAGCTGCCGGCATGAAGATGTTGATACTCACAGCAAAGCATCATGACGGCTTTTGCTTATGGCAAACAAAAACCACTACACACAGCCTTGCTTCATCGCCATGGAAAAATGGAAAAGGAGATGTAGTAAAAGAAGTCAAGCAGGCTTGTGAAGCATTGGGCATGAAATTTGGATTTTATCTTTCGCCTTGGGATAGGAATGCGGCTTCGTATGGGGATTCTGAAGCCTACAACCAGTTATTTATTGCACAGCTTACAGAATTGCTAACCGAATACGGTAAAATTGATGAAGTGTGGTTTGATGGTGCCTGTGGCGAAGGTCCCAACGGGAAAAAACAAGAATATGACTGGGAGGCTTATTATGAAACAGTATACCGTTTTCAGCCCGATGCAGTAATTGCCATTCAAGGAGAAGATATACGTTGGGTAGGCACCGAAACAGGCTATGGAAGGGAAACGGAATGGAGCGTAACAGCTTATGCCCCCGGAGCAAAAGCCGAGCAGATTGCCATTAATCAGTATTTAGGATTAAGCGAAACCTCAGCGGATTTAGGAAGCCGGGAATTATTAAAAAGAGCTTCGAAAGCATTTTGGTATCCGGCAGAAGTCGATGTTTCAATACGTCCGGGATGGTTTTGGCATGAAGCAGAAAATAATCAGGTGAAATCTCTGGAAAAATTAGTGGATATTTATTTTAATTCCGTTGGAATGAATGCCGTTTTGCTGCTAAATATTCCACCCGATACACGTGGACGAATCCATGAAACAGATGTTCGACTATTAAAAGAATTTGGAGAATGGATAAAGGAATCTTTTCAAAACAACCTTTTGAATCATGCTACAACTGACAATAAAAAAGCCTTGGCAGCAATTGACGGAAATCCAAACACATATTGGAAACTGCCGAAAAAAACTGCATCAATTGTTTTTAGCATGCCCGAGCCAAAGCAGTTTGATATGATTGAATTACAAGAATATATTCAATACGGACAACGAATTGAAAAATTCAACGTAGAAGCATTTATTGACAATAAATGGAAAGAAATCGCTTCCGGAACTACTATCGGATACAAACGTATTATTCAATTTAACCCACTAATTACCAACAAGATAAGACTCAGCATCGAAGAAACACGTGCACAAGCATTTATCTCGAACATCGGCTTATATAAAATGGCAGAAATCCCCTTAAATACTGAATCTCACAATGAAAAGAATAACTGATTGAATAAAAATTTATTTGTATCGGGGAAAAGCCAGTACATTTGCAGCGTTTATCATAAATCAGATATATCTTTTACATGTTAATATACCTCTTATTACTTGGCTTGGGGATTGTACTTTTAATCATTGGAGCTGATCGCTTGGTGGTGGGAGCCTCATCAGTGGCAAAACGCATGCAGGTTTCGGACCTTGCCATCGGTTTAACCATTGTGGCTTTCGGTACTTCTGCTCCTGAATTGATTGTAAATACTATTGCCGCATGGAAAGGCAATGCCGATATTGTTTTTGGGAATATCATTGGCAGCAACAATCTTAACCTCTTCATAATTTTGGGGCTAACAGGCCTTATTTTTCCCTTGAAAGTGCAAACTTCCACGATTTTTAAAGAAATTCCATTTTCATTTTTCGCAATTATCCTTCTTTTCTTTTTGGTTAATGACCAGCTATTTGGTCTAGAAGTAGCACGTTTAAGCAGGATTGACGGTATCATACTTCTATTGTTCTTCGGAATGTTTTTGTGGTATGTATTTAATCATATCGGAAGCGATACCGGAGAAGCTCCTGCATTGAGTGACAAGCCTTTATGGAGTTTATGGGGGATGGTATTGATTGGTTTGGCCGGATTATTCTTAGGCGGTAAGCTGGTTGTGGATAATGCCGTGCTTATTGCCGAGCAAATGGGAGTAAGCGAAAAAGTAATCGGACTTACAATTGTAGCTGCCGGCACTTCGCTTCCCGAATTGGTGACAAGTGTAGTGGCTGCTCTAAAAAAGAACAATGATATAGCAGTTGGCAATATCATCGGATCCAATATTTTTAATATCTTTTTAATCTTAGGCAGCAGTGCATTGGTTCGCCCAATCCAATACAACAGCTCATTTAATCTCGAATTACTTATTTTATCAATTGGCACAATTTTCCTTTTCAGCACCATGTTCATGTCAAGAAGAAAAATTTTAGACCGTTGGGAAGCAGCAATTTTATTCTTTTCATATATCGGATACACAATTTGGTTGCTGCAATAATTTTAGTTGCATGACAATATTGCCGGGATTTACTTGTGGAGACAGCAAAGGAAAATGGATAATTTCAAAATGATTACGCAACAACAAATATCAGAAGCCGCACAAATCATCAAATCGGGCGGGTTTGTCGCCTTTCCTACCGAAACGGTGTACGGACTCGGCGCAGACGCATTGAATGCGAATGCCGTAGCTTCTGTTTTTGCAATGAAGGAGCGTCCAAGTTTCGATCCATTGATAGTGCATATTTCGGATGTGCAGATGCTGAAACAATATATTGCTGTGAATGATGAGCGTTTGTATTTATTGGCTCAGCATTTTTGGCCCGGACCGCTTACCTTGGTGGCTCCGCGCAAATATCATACCCGATATCGTCACTTCCGGCCTGCCGACAGTAGGAATCCGTATGCCTGCCAATGATATTGCCCTCCGGCTGATTGATACTGCCGAAACTCCTATTGCAGCTCCCAGCGCCAATAAGTTCGGTAAGATAAGTCCAACGAGGGCTGAACATGTGCGCAAACAGTTTCCGCAGCTTCAACATATTTTAGATGGAGGCAGCACCAAAATAGGTATTGAGTCAACCGTTATTAGCTTGGATGATGAAGGGTTCATCATTCTGCGCCCCGGCGCTATTACTGCAGCCGATTTATTGAAATACCTGCCACAATCCGGTAAAAAAATCCAAAATCCTGTAGAGCTTGCATCGCCCGGCATGCTGAAGTCGCATTACAGCCCCGACAAAGCCTTATATATTATAGGAGAACACCCTATACCTAAAGACTGCAGTAATGCAGGCCTACTCGCTATCACAAAGCAAGCACATCCCGATTTTAAACTAGTGGAATATCTTTCACACACTGCCAATCTTGAAGAAATAGCAGTAAATTTATTTGGTGCTTTATATCGAATGGAAGAAGCCGATATTGATTTTATTGTAGCCGAAAGGGTACCGGAGCAGGCATTAGGCATTGCCATCATGGACCGCCTTAGAAAAGCCGCTTGGAAGAATGGGTAGATGGAGCTGAAACAGTAAGAATACTTGCAAATATTCAAAATAACAAACTTTAATAAGACGGTTTCAAGCAAGCAAAGCTTCATCCTTCATTATAAATTAGGAAAGACGCTAATTTAAATCCAAACTACAAACGTCAACAAGTTTTCCTATGAAAACACAATCGTACAACATCCAATTCCATTAGGTTTTTTGCTTGTTTAGCACTGTTTTTCTTCTATTGATAAATATTTCACAATAGATGTGCAAAAAGCCAAACTGATTTTGTATCTTTGAAACCGAATTGTATTACCTAAACTTAATCAGTATGACAAAACATGTAATGCTTATTCTCATTGGATCACGTGAGGAAGCTGTAGAAAAAGTTCAAAAGGTTTTAACTGCCTGGGGATGTTATGTTCGCACAAGGCTCGGACTACACGGCAATATTGACGACAAATGCTCACACAGAGGTTTGATGTTCCTCGAACTGGACGGAGAGTTGGATAAGCTGAAAGAGTTTCAACACAAATTAAACCTGATTAAATCAGTTGATGCTCAGCTCATCGAGTTAACTGCTGAATAAATCATCAGGAAAATCTTAAAGAAACAGCGAAATTTCGCTGTTTTTTTTTGTTTAATTTATAGCGTACTTTTGCGCTAATAAATAATATTTCTACAATGCGTCAAACTGTAAGTTCATCCTTTCGCCTTGGTATACTTGGTGGTGGACAGCTGGGAAAAATGATGTGCCAGGTCACTAACAGCTGGGATGTAAAAACCCATATACTCGATCCCGACCCCGAAGCATCGGCAGCCAATGTATGTACGAAATTCGTTAACGGCTCATTCCGCGATTATCAAACGGTAATGGACTTTGCCAAAGATGTGGATTTGTTAACAATTGAAATTGAGGGTGTTAACATTGAGGCCGTTGAAGAATTGGCTGCAGCAGGACTTCCCGTATATCCCGAGCCGGCAGTGCTTCGTATCATTCGTGACAAAGGACTGCAAAAATCCTTTTATCGAGATAATCAGTTACCTACCGCTACTTTCAACTTATTTACAAATGCAAAAGAAATTCGGCAAGCAATTGAAGACAAGCAGCTAAAACTTCCTTTTGTCCAAAAGCTGCGCCTCGAAGGTTATGACGGACATGGTGTTTTGATAGTGAAAGAAGAAGCTGAGCTTGAAAAGCTGTTTGATGCTCCATCACTTGTAGAAGATTTTATTGAAGATGCATTGGAAATTGCAGTAATAGTTTCGCGCAACCAACAAGGCGAGATGGCAGTATACGATGCGGTGGAAATGGTATTTAACCCGCATGCGAATTTGGTTGAGTTTTTACTGGCTCCTGCACGTATTCCTACAGAATTAGCCGAAAAAGCAAAACAAATTGCAATAGAAACAGCACAAAAGCTGAAAATCACCGGCTTATTGGCAGTAGAGCTTTTTATCACTAAAGAAAACGAGCTGTTAATCAATGAAATAGCTCCCCGCCCACATAATAGTGGACACCATACCATCGAAAATGCCATTACTTCGCAATACGAACAACATTTACGAGCTATTTTCGGCTATCATCCGGGAGCAACAGACTGCCTGATGCCGGCTGTAATGGCAAATATCCTTGGAGATGAGGGATATAATGGTCCCGTTATTTATCGCGGACTAAATGAGGTGCTTTCAATTCCGGGCGTCTCCATACATATTTATGGTAAAAAGCTGACACGCCCATACCGTAAAATGGGGCATGTCACCATATTAGACAAAGAGCCTGAAAAGGCATTAATTAAAGCAAAACAGGTATTAAACACGCTTAAAGCGCAAGCATAAAACGAATGGATATGAAAACAACAGTAAAGGTTAGCATCATTATGGGCTCCGACTCTGATTTAACTGTGATGCAAGCTGCTGCCGAAATTTTGGAGCAGTTTGAGGTAGCCCATGAAATAAAAATCGTTTCGGCTCACCGCACACCCGAATATATGGTTGAATTTGCCAAAACAGCTGCTACTCGCGGCATTGCGGTAATTATTGCCGGAGCAGGAGGTGCCGCACATCTGCCGGGTATGGTTGCAAGCTTGAGCTGCCTGCCAGTGATTGGGGTGCCGGTTAAATCATCAAACTCCATCGAAGGCGTTGATTCACTGCTTTCTATCGTACAAATGCCAAAAGGAATCCCGGTTGCAACCGTAGCAATAAATAATGCGGCAAATGCAGCCCTGCTTGCTATACGTATCTTGGCAACATCGGATAATGAGCTTCGCGCAAAAATGCAGGACTTCATGCAAAAGCAAACGAATACGGTATTGGAAAAAGCTAAAAATCTTAACTTGTAAACAAGGATTATATAAGCTTGGCAAGAATTTCGGGGACAAACTTTTTTCCTTCCTTATAGCCAATCTCAAATATATCCGATGCATGATCAAAATCAAAGGTAGCGTATGAAGTCGTAGCCTTTGGCACAAAGCATAAATCACAGTGCTTCAGTTCAGTATGCAATGTATTTTCAACCGTTAAAAACAAGGTCCGCTCGGCTATTTGCTTCATTGAATCAAACACCATATCTGTTTCTGCAATATAATTTGAGTTGCTTCCCACGATAAGACGTCCGCGCTTTTTAAGACAGCTGAGTGGCATATTCAGAGTTAAACCACCATCTACATAATAGTGCTCACCAATTTTTACCGGTGCAAAAATCACCGGAATCGATGCTGAAGCCTCAATTTTATCAAAAAGCGAACCGCTACTGTAAAGCTCGTTTAATCCGGTATTTAAATTTGTAACTGAAACAGTAAGAGGAATTTGTAGTGATTCGAAGCTGTCTTCCGGAATATATTTTTCGAGCTGTTGGTGCAATACTGCAAGGCTTCCCAAGCCCCCTTGCAAACTTATCCATGAAGCAAGCGAAAAGAATCCGGGTAGCTTAATCACATCCAACATATCTTTCGGCGGCATGCCGGAACAATATAATGCTCCTACAATAGCACCCATGCTGGCACCTGAAACAGCTGCCGCTTTCAATCCTTCCTCCTCAAGTGCATGCAGCAAACCGGCATGTACCAAACCTCGCGCTCCACCTCCACTTAGCGCCAAAGCAAAATCCTTGTATTTTTGAGCCATCACATAAAGTATTTTCGAATGTATAGCCCAAATATACAACTAAGCACGTATCATTGTCAAAATCATTTTGAATTTTTCGGTGGCTTTCAATGCGTGCGGAATATCGGCAGGCATAATAATACTTTCCCCTGCGGAAAGATGATAAGAAACTCCTCCGATAATTATCTCAGCATTCCCGTCAATTACTTGCACCAAGGCATCAAATGGAGCAGCATGCTCTGACAACCCTTGCCCTTTGTCGAAAGCAAAAAGCGTTACATTGCCCTTATCTTTCTTTACTACCTGACGGCTTACCACACTTCCTGTAGCGTACTCTACTTCCGCTTTGAATTCAAATACTTTTGTAGTTGGAAATTCTGACATTAACAATTATTTTTTAGTTTTATTTGTTTTAGAACCATTTATAAGGTTCTGATTTACTGATTACTACTTCTAAATACTGAACTACATAAAATCCGCAATACTGGAACGCTGAAGATGATTTTTAAAATCAATCGTCATTTGCCGTGTTACATTTTCAAGTATGCATTTTTCAAAAGGACATTTTTCTTTTCCATGAGGGCAGCTACTTATTTCAATTTTCCCTTCTATGGATTCATAAATCTCCAGTAAAGTGATTTCAGCTGGATTCTTCCTCAAAGAGAATCCGCCTTGCGGTCCACGAAAAGAACTCAAATAACCATCTTTCACCAAGCGTTGAAATATTTTAGCCACATGATGCCGCGAACTATTTGTCAGATCAGCTATCTTTTGCACATTTGCCTTATTATCCGATTTTGCAACAATTATAACTCCATGCAAAGCAATAGAAGCTGCTTCGGAAAGCGTAACGATATTTGCCATTTCTACCTATTCAGTATTTAATTACCAAAAATACGATTTATTTCACAAAAGCAAATGATTAATAGGAAAATATTGTATTTTCAAACAGCTTATCAGTGTCCTTCAAGCTTTTTCTCTATCAATACCCGTTCACTTTGCTGTTCATTGAAAATATAAAATAATCGGAAGCTGATTGTATTATTAAACTGATGGCGCGTCCATGAATTCAATCCGGTAATACTTGAAAATTCGCGGCTACGTATGCGTTTCATCGAATATTGAAAGCGAAAATTCCCCCAAAGGCGACCTTTAATTCGCATTTTGGCATCCAGTAAAACAGAATAATCCAAATTCGCATAAGTGCCATCACCAACGGTTGTAGGCATTTTCTTGCCATGCTCATATTCCTTGGCTCCTACCATAATACCCAAAGAAGCACCAATGCCGGCAGAAATAAAATTCTTGTCCGTGTATTGAATCAATATGGGAATTTCGGCATAATTTAATCGAAGATTGTACTCACCCGTAAGCGTATCGCTTCCGGAGAGTAAAATATATTGCGGTTTTTGATATGCGCCTTTTTGCGAAATAGAAGTTTCAAGCGAGGCATCAAAATTGGTTAAAAATGGGACCATAATACCCAAACCAACATTTCCACCGGCTTTATGATAGCCATAAGCCTCATCGCCATCCACTTGACTAAGGTTTAATCCCGCCGCAGCGAAACTTTTAATTATTTGTGCCTCAAGACTTAAATAACTAAAGCTAAAAAATACAAGTAAAAATAAAGTTCGTTTTATCATCGCATTGCATTGCTAGGATTGTAAACGCCAAAATTACGATTTTCGTACCTTTCAGTCAAAAGCTTTGTGCAAACCATTGTAACATGCTGTTTTAATGGGATTTAAATCCAAAAATAAAACACAATTCATAGCAAAGCCCAAGGCAGAAAGTGTAAAATATTTACGAAAATAAAAATATAAACAAAAAAGATTGACAAGGAGTTAAAATTGGACTAATTTAGCCCTAATCATGAAATATTTTTTTTGGTTAGTGAGAAGAGGGTGTCCGCTTTTGGCACCCTTTTTTTTCTAGGAATAGAAATCTTTATTAACAATGTTAAATAAATAACAATTTATTTGCATTTTCATGTGTCCCTCCTTAATTTTGCATTCATACGAATTGAAAAAGCCCATGACCCAAGAACATTCAATGAAAAATTTGCCCCACAAAACGATTGAGCGATTAAGCCAATATCGCAGGGCACTACTCATCTGCCACGAAGAAGGAAAAACACATATTTACTCACATGAAATAGCTAAAATTCAACATATTACTGCTGTTCAAGTAAGGCGTGATTTAATGCTAATCGGCTATTCCGGAACTTTGCGCAAAGGCTATAATGTGAAGGAACTCATTGAGTTAATAGGTGAAATTATTGACTCTAAAGACGGAATTAATGTTGCAATCATCGGTATTGGTAACTTAGGAAGAGCTTTAATAAATTATTTTAGCGGAAAACGCTCCCACCTACGAATCATTGCCAGTTTTGACACCAATCCTGATAAAATCGGAAATATTATGTCGGGAGTTCCTTGTTTTTCTATCGAAGACGTACAGCAGAAGATAAATGAAATGAATATTGAAGTAGCTATAATGACCGTGCCTGCTGCTTTTGCCACACAAACAGCCGAGCTGTTGGTCAAGTCAGGCATTAAGGGTATTTTAAATTATACCCCAAAGCCGGTAACCGTTCCTGAAAAGGTATATTTGGAGGAATACGACATGATTACCTCACTTGAAAAAGTAGCCTTTTACGTCAAAATGCATAATATGGAATAACATCAAAAAAAGCCGGTTTTTCCGGCTTTTTTCACTTTTACAACGTGTTATTTACACTATTGTAATTAACGTACCCCCATTTTCTTCTGTTAATAAATCAGCTGTTGTTATTAGCACTTCTTTTCCACTGCGCTCTACAAAGTTTATGGCAGCTTTGATTTTTGGAGCCATCGTATTTTCTTCAAAATGCCCTTCAGCAAGATATTGTTTTGCTTCGGCAATTGTTAAGCTGTCAAGCGCTTTTTCCTGAGGCGTATTATAATTTATACATACTTTTGGCACATCTGTCAAAATAAAAAAGCGATCGGCACGTATTTGTGCAGCTAATAATGCACTTGCTAAATCTTTATCTATCACCGCATCAATGCCTTGCAATTTATTAGACTCCACATAAAAACAAGGAATACCTCCCCCACCCACAGCAATGACAATACTACCAGCACGTGCGGTTTTTTCAATGGTTTGCCTATTAAATATCACCAAAGGTGTGGGCGAAGCAACTAATTTACGCCATCCCCTACCCGAGGCATCTTCCTGAAAAACTGTGTGAAATTCATTTGATAAGCGGTCAGCCTCCTCCTTTTTATAAAAAGGTCCGATAGGTTTATTCGGATTAGCAAATGTCGGATCATCCTTATTCACCAATACTTGGGTAATGATTGAAATAATATCACGATCCATGTCCTTATCCATCAGCACATTACGCAATTGTTGCTCAATCAGGTATCCAATAAAGCCTTGAGAATAAGCCACACTAATATCCAAAGGCATGTCCGGAAGCCCATAAAGCTTATTACCTGCCGCATTAGCCAATAAAATATTCCCGACCTGAGGCGTATTGCCGTGCGTAATCACCAAATGAAAGCTTTGTTCAATTAATTTTACCAAACTCAAACATGTTTCATACACATTTGCTTCCAATTCATCAATTGAACCGCGCTGGTTTTCCTTTAAAAGTGTATGCTCGCCTAATGCAACAACAGCCAACTTTTTCATACTATTCTAATCTTGTATATCTTAAAATATCGAAAGCAAATGTAAAAATAAATCTCTTGGTTTTAAATGTTTTGTTATGAAATTAACAATAAAAATCAGTTGGGTGGAAATCAATATACATTTATGTAAAACCATGTTAAAATGTTATAAAACAGAAATATTGTTCATAAAAGGATGGACTTTTAATCGGGAAATTAGGAAAAACAGATTATTTTTACAATCAGATTCATGATGAATAACTACAACAAGCTCAGATATTAGCCTGAGTTTGCTATGTATTTTATTGTTTACCTTGATTTAAACTAAATCATAAATCTATTATTATTTAATTGTAAACCAATTGTTTAACATATAAATAACTCAATATGAAACGATTTTTATTCTGGAAAATCTCTGCTTTTGTACTCCTTCTTTTTTCTGCAAATTACAGCTATGCCGATTATTTTGTGAATTTTGAAGGAGAAGGCGAGGTAAAAACATCTTATGCCTCAGGCACAGTCAATTTGTCCGGATTAGATTGGAATATGACTGATGTATTAATCGGCGATTTGGATAATGATTGGAAAAACGGCACAAAATCGGCACGTCTGCGCGGCTACGGCGGCTCAATCATGAGTATGCTTGAAGACAAAGAAGGCGGAGTTGGCATTATCAGCTTTTATTACAGAAGGTATGGTACGGATGCACAGGTTGACTGGAAGGTTGAATACAGTACGAATGGAGGTGCAAGCTGGATACAAGTTGGAGATGTGTTTACATCGCCGGCATCTGACGAAGTACAATTATTTGAAGAAGCAATCAATGTGGAAGGTGCCGTTCGTATCCGAATAAAACGGGAAACCGAAAGTGGTACAGCCAACAGAAGATTGAATATTGATGATATTACACTTAGTGATTTCACGGGAAGCGGAAACTTACCTCCGGTAATTTCAAATATCGTACAAACTCCAGATTCCGAAATCACTTCATCTACAACTGTTTCAGTATCAGCAGATATTAGTGACCCGGACGGCACAATTAGTCTGGCGCAATTAAAGTGGGGAACCTCAGCAGGTACCTATCCAAACACTATTCCCATGGCGGTTAGCCAAGCCCCAACTTATACCACTAGCAGCAATATACCTGCCCAATCAAGCGGAACTATCGTTTATTACGTGATTTATGCTGAAGACAATGAAGGCGGAAACCGTACATCTCCCGCCAAATCTTATCAGGTAAAAGACCCTGCCACCACCGATTTACCCTATCAGGAAAGTTTTGACGAAGGCTTTGGTGATGTGTATACATATAGCGTTTCCGGCGATACAAAAACATGGCTCCACAGCAATGGTGGCTATGCGTATATGAACGGACACAACACAGGCGATTTGGAAGATGATTGGCTGATACTTCCAGGCGTCAACATCTCCTATTACAGCAATGTAACACTTAGTTTTGACCTGCTGAAACAGTATGGATATGAGGACGAAAACAATTATTTCAAACTCTTGTACTCAACAAATTACACCGGGATTGGAAATCCTCTTTCTGCAAGCTGGAACGAATTGTCTTTCAATATGCCTGATGACGAACAAAACTGGGAAAACTCGGGCGATGTAGATATTGATTTCATCCAAGGCGAGCAGGTTTATATTGCCCTTCGTTATCATTACGATGTGGGGGCCTATCGTCTGTGGCAAGTTGATAATATCTCCATTACGGGTGAATTGATTAGTGCAGACCTACCTGTGAAACTGGCAATAACAGACATAAACAACGGGAATACTCCCACAGTGGGAAATACGTTTAGCATAAGCGTGCAGGCTCAGGATGAGAACAGCAATCCTGCCAATGTGAATACAAATACAAGCATTCAACTTTCAGTAGCCTCAGGTACAGGGACATTGGGCGGAACACTCACAAAGACCTTATCGGAAGATCACCACACGGTGGTTTTCGATAATCTGACCTATTCGATTGCACAAAATAATGTAGTAATCAAAGCTACTGCCACTTCAGGGATGAACCTTGAGCCTGCTAACAGCGAGCCCTTTAATGTATTGGCTGTTGCAACAAAGCTGGCTTTTGTGGATTTCCCGGCAAGCGGTGTAATTGATATGCCGATAGAAGAATTCGAAGTGCAGGCACAGCGCCCCGACGGCACGGTAGATGGTAACTTTAACGGAACTGTGACATTGAGCAAAGCTTCGGGAAGCGGTAATCTTAGTGGTACACTCACAAAATCATTTAGTAATGGTGTGGCACTATTTAACGATATCAGTTTTGATGCGGCAGGCAGTTACAGCCTAAAAGCACAGTCAACAGGATTGACAGACGCCACAAGTTCAACTATTGTTATCAGTGCACCACCCGAAATCATCAGTGAAATAGTTCCCCAATATATACAAGGTGTAAACGGCACAAATAATAGCCGACTTCCTGTAGCCATATGGGTAAAAATTGGAAACCTGCAACCGAACGCAAGCTATCGATATATAAATCAGGTGGTTGTAGAAAGTGACGGACCTACTACCAACGGAGCGGGAAATATCATTTATACGCATCCTGATGGAGATTTTTACCGTACCACAAGCCCAAACCTTGGTACTGAGGGAGCTTATGGCAATTTTACTGCCAATGCACAAGGCGAATATGGCGGCTGGTTTATTTCAGAACCCACTGCAAATGTGCGCTTTACCCCCGGGAATGAAGTATTTTTCAGAATCCGCCTAAATGATGGAAATGAAGGTACAAATGCAATGTATTGGCTCACTACCAATACAGCTGCACAAGTCATTAACTTCGGTACCGAGCCGGATGATGCCCAAGGCACTGCAATTCGTGCTACTTCATTTGCAAGCCCAAAGAATTTCATTTTCTTGTATGATAATGTCAACGGTAGCGGTAGACCATTATATATCACCAGCATAGAAACTACCGGAATCGACTATGGTGCCACATCTACTTGGGCAAGCTTTTATCGCACCGAAGTTGCAGGAAACGACGGTGCTTGGGGCGGCATTGTGCCAAATGTAAATGCAGCAGGCATCACACGCATTGAAGAAAGAAGCTTGTCCGATAATTCAATTGTGGAAACGATGACGGAAGCAAACGGTGTGTGGGGTATTACCGATACCCGTAACCCAAGTGGCGGTATAAATGACGTACTGGTTCTAACATTGGATATTACGGATGACCCTGTGCTCATCACTTCTCCAACAACAATAAACGGCTTCCATTATGTGGAAGGTGAAGGACCAAGTCAAGTGCTGACATATACCATAAACGGACAAAATATTTTGGGTGCCGGAAATATTTCCATCGCTGCACCAGCTGATTATGAAATTTCATCCAATGGCACCTCATTCGGTAGCAGCTTAAGTCTGCCATTTGCCAACGGAATCATAACCGGACAGCCCCAAACAATAAGTGTAAGGCTTAAAGCGGGACTTGAACAAGGCGCTTATAACGGACAACAAATTGTTCATACCGGTGGCGGCGCCCCCGAAAAGATTGTTACGCTAAACGGCGAAGTAACCACAGCGCTTTTCCCGGAAATACTTAGCGAAATAGTTCCCCAATACGTGCAAGGCGTTAATGGAACAAACTCGAATCGTATCCCGATGGCATTTTGGCTGAAAATTGGCAATCTTGAACCAAATAAAACATACAGATACATCAATCAAATCGTTGTGGCAGACGATGCCCAAACCACAAATGGAGCAGGGAATATTATCTTTATTGATGAAGACGGAAATTATTATCGTACCACAAGTCCTAACCTGGGAGTTGATGGAGCATACGGACAATTTACCTCTAATGCGGCAGGAGAATACAGTGGCTGGTTCCTCAATGAAACTACCGGAAATGTACGCTTCACTCCCGGAAATCAGTTGTATTACCGCCTGCGAATCAATGACGGAGCCGATGGAACAGAACCTGTTTATCGCATAACTAGCGAAACAGCATCAACAGTAATCAATTTCGGAACAAGTAGCAGTCCAAATGAAGGAACTGCAGTACGCGCTAGCTCCGATGACCCTTCCGGCTCATTAGTAATGCTCTTCGACAGCAGCTCCTCACAAGCCAGACCAATCTATGCCACGAGTGTTGAAACAACAGGTGTAGAGTTTGGCAGTATCAGCTCATATGCTAATTTTTATAACGATTACGTATATAATATAGATGGTGCTTGGGGTGGTATCTTACCAAATAATCTTGCAAATGGAATACGCGTCATAAAAGTAATGCATCCGGTAAGCGGACACGAACGAACATACCAAAGTAGTGATGGAGTTTGGGGATTGGTTGATACGCGAAATCCCGGCGGAGGACTTAATGAAGTGATTCATATTGACCTAACAATAATAGGTTTGGCTGAAAAGGAACTGGAAAATCTCAGCGTCAAACTTGTTAATAATCATTTCTTCATTCAAAATCAACGAGATGAAGGCATTTCATTAGAAATATTTAACACATTGGGACAAATTATTTTTACAGAACATATTGCCGCAGGAACTACACAAAAAATCAGTCATCAACTGACAACAGGCATCTATGTTGTGCGACTGCATAATGCTGTAAAACAATTGACTACAAAGTTTTACATCCCATAGATATTGATTGAAAATAAATCTAAAAAGGATGGCTCAAACAAAGCCATCCTTTTTGTTTTTTAAGAAAATTGAATAATTTTTCCAATAATTATGTAAAAGTTGAATTTGGTATTGTTAAAAGATTACCTTTGCCGCACTTTAATTAATTTTTTTTCAAAAAAACAAGAATTTGGCTGTAATATGGAACTCACCATTCTTCATCACAATTAGATATCTTAGTTTTTGAATTTTATTTCTTTATTTTTTATTTTATGAACATTTTTGTTGCAAAACTCAATTTTAAAACCACAAGTGAACAGCTTCAGGTTTTATTTGAACAATTTGGTGAAGTTACTTCAGCTAAAGTTATTACCGACAAATTAACAAATCGTTCCAAAGGTTACGGTTTCGTTGAAATGTCTGATGATAATGAAGCGCTTGCTGCTATCAATCAGCTTGATGAGTCAGAATTTGACGGCAGTACTATTGTTGTTAAGAAAGCACGTCCAAGAGAAGAAGGACAAGGCAACGGTCAAAGATTTCAGCGTCGCGAAGGCGGCTTCAGAGGTGACCGTGGTGGTCGTGGAGGTGAAGGAGGCGGCGGCTATCGTAGCAGATACTAGACTAAACAAAATACACTAGGATAAAGCCGTACGAAAGTGCGGCTTTTTTTATACCCCGCCAAGCTAGTTGAAGCTTTATAATACAATAAATCGTCATTTTTCGTAATTTCGCACCACAAAATATGTGTATCCATGCTTGAAACAAAATTATCTCAAATATTTAAAGAAGTTTTTCTTAGCCTTTATGGCATTGAACCGGATTCAAAATTTATCAGCTTTCAAAAAACCAGGTCGGAATTTGAAGGCGATATGACAATCGTGGTTTTTCCATTTACAAAAGTCTTAAAAAAAGCACCCGAGCAACTTGCCAACGAGATTGGACAAGCGATGATGGAAGCTTGGTCCGAAATCATTCGATTTAATGTGGTAAAAGGATTTTTAAACTTATTGATAGCCGATAGGTATTGGGCAGAATTTCTCTTGCTGCATGCAACAAATGCACAATTCGGCTTTAAAGAAAATACAAAATCCAAACGAGCCGTCATCGAATACAGCTCACCAAATACCAATAAACCGCTACATCTCGGACATATACGCAATAACCTCTTGGGATGGAGTGTGGCTGAGCTATTAAAGGCAAACGGATATGATGTAGTGAAAGTAAATCTGATTAACGATCGCGGCATTCATATTTGTAAATCGATGATTGCCTGGCAGAAATGGGGACAAAAAAGCCCGGAAGAAACCGGTTTAAAAGGCGATAAGCTTGTAGGCGATATGTATGTGCGCTTTGATCAAGAGTATAAGCTTGAAATGCAAAAGCTTGTTGAAGCCGGACGGAGCGAAGAAGAAGCTGCCAAAGAAGCTCCTTTAATACTTGAAGCACAAGAAATGCTGCGTAAGTGGGAAGCCGGAGATCAAGAAATTCATTCGTTATGGAATAAAATGAACAATTGGGTATACGACGGATTTGAGCTTACATATCGTCAAATGGGAGTGGATTTTGATAAATTATACTATGAGTCGGACACCTATTTACTTGGAAAAGAAATCGTTGCCAAAGGACTGGAAATGAATGTCTTATTCAAAAAGGAAGATGGAAGCGTTTGGTGTGACCTAAGTGATGATGGACTGGATCAAAAACTCTTATTACGTGCCGATGGAACTTCGGTATATATGACACAAGACCTTGGGACAGCCCGGCTGCGCATGGATGATTACAATGCCGATCAAATGATTTATGTAGTTGGTAATGAACAAAATTATCACTTTGAAGTCCTAAAACTGATTTTGAAAAAACTCGGTTATGCATGGGCTGATACCATCGAGCACCTATCCTACGGAATGGTTGAGCTGCCCGAAGGGAAAATGAAATCACGCGAAGGTACCGTAGTTGATGCCGACGAATTAATGGCCGAAATGATAGAAACAGCCGGAGAAACAACAAATGAATTAGGGAAGCTTGATAACTTAAGTGAAGAAGAAGCAAATAAACTGTTCGAACAAATTGGCTTAGGAGCTTTAAAATATTTTATCCTCAAAGTTGATCCAAAGAAGAATATGTTGTTTAACCCGGCCGAATCCATTGATTTTAATGGCAATACAGGTCCTTTTATACAATATACTCATGCACGCATCAAATCCTTAATTCGTAAAGCTACAGAAAAAGATCAAGAAGCAATGCGCATGCAAAATATCGATACGACTATCGATTTACCGGCTAAAGAACGCCAATTAATTCGTCTATTATTTGATTTTCCGCAATTAGTAGAAAATGCAGGCGAAAACCGTAGCCCGGCACTGATAGCCAATTATATGTACGAATTGTCGAAAGAATTTAATCAGTTTTACCAGGCAGCGCCAATACTTCGCGAGGAAGATGACACACTTAGAATATTAAGGCTGCTGATTTCAGGATTTGTCGCCGACATCATTAAAAAGTCGGCTGCATTATTGGGAATGGATATGCCCGAGCAAATGTAAAATCATATTTCCTATATATATTAAGTATTGCAAATCAAGTAGATAAGGGTTATTAAAGATTCGAGCTAAATTAATTTCGTATCATTCAGCTTTTTGTTATTTTTGTTTTTACAACGTAAAAAACAAAAACAATGCTCAAACTACCTAAAAAACAATGCCTTGAATGTGGTGACGAATTAATTGGGAGAGCCGATAAGAAATTTTGTAATGACCAGTGCCGCTCCTCATATTATCGAAAGCAGCATAGCGATGCCATACAAATTATCAATAACATTAACAGTCAGTTAAAAAAGAACCGAGCAATTCTTGTGCGCCTTAATACGGATGGAATTACCACTGTACGAAAAAGCAGCATGGATAAAGAAGGCTTTAACTTCAACTTGCATACCGGCACATATACCACGCGCGAAGGCAAAACATATTATTATGTATACGATCAAGGCTATTTGCTGCTGGAAAATGATTTTGTAATGCTTGTTGTTCACAGAGATTATAAAGCCAAGGATTAGTCATGCCTTCATTAAGTAAAAAGGAGTATAACCTGCTTAATTCATGAATTGGTGAATTATGCAGGATAAATTCCTTATTTCAAAAAAAGCAATACTTTTGAAGCTTTAATTTAATTTTCCACTCCATGTGTATTATAGCTTTTGCGTATAAAGTGCATCCGAAATATCCCTTAATTCTCATTGCCAATCGTGATGAGTTTTATGAACGCCCAACTCGACAAGCCCAATTTTGGGAAGAAGAAGGGCTTCCAAAACTGTTTGCCGGAAAAGATTTACGAGCCGGAGGTACATGGATGGGAATTGACAAATCTGCCAAATGGGCAAGCCTGACAAACTATAGGGACTTTTCACGTTTAAAAGATGTGGCTCCATCGCGTGGAGATTTGGTATTAAATTATTTTCGCTCCGACAATTCTGCATTGGATTACTTGCAAACTCTAAAAGGGCAATCAGCAGAATATAACGACTTTAATATTTTAGTAGCTGATGGGGATCTCATTGGACATTATTCCAATTTTACAGACGAAATCAGTATTTTGGAACCCGGCATTCATGGACTTAGCAATGCCTTGATGAATACAGCTTGGCCGAAAGTAGAAAAGCTTAAGGCCGGTTTGGAAGAGATTATACAAAATGATGCAACAGACCATTCCGCACTTTTTAACCTATTGGCAAATACCGAGCAGGCAAAGACAGAACAGTTACCTCAAACAGGGCTTCCCTTAGAATTAGAAAAAGCCATGTCTTCCATTTTTATTCAAACAGAAAATTATGGGAGCCGGAGTTCAAGTTTACTTTTTATCAAGGATGATAGGGAAGTTTTATTTAAAGAAAGGGTGTTTGTACCCCAAACAAAGATTATACAAGGAGAAACATCCTGCAATTTCGGCTGTAATAGGGATATAATATAAAACAAAAAAGCACTCACATTATTGCAAGTGCTTGATTTTCAATGTGAACCTGAAGGGATTCGAACCCCTAACCTTCTGATCCGTAGTCAGATGCTCTATCCAATTAAGCTACAGGTCCATTTTCGGACTGCAAAAATACATCTTTTTTATCATTTCGAGCAATATTTTGAAGAAACTTTTTAAAAACCACGGTAAACTTCGAAAAGAAGCTGAATAATATGCTGAAATTCAGCTGTTTTCATAAATAGGTTCAATAGTTAAGTCAAGCCCAGTCAAGAAAATAGTTTAGCGGAGTAAAAAATCAGCATACAAATACCCAAATATTGGTATGTAGTACCACAGTTTGATTTATTTATTTTGCAGTACAAACTAAAACTAAGAATCAAATCTTAAAATTAACAAACGTAATGTATACTACCATAAACAATCGAATAGCTGTATTATTACTTGTTCTACTTATTCCTTTTATAACAACTAACGCCCAAGAAGCTGAAGAAACTGAACCGGCATTTGAATTTGGACTTTCGTATACCGGAGATTTATTATATAACTTTTCCGGAGGCCTCAAACAAGGAGGGGATTATTTGGGACTGGCCGAATTGGATCTCAGTCTAAATACAGAAGCAGCCAAGCTTTGGAAAGGCGGTACATTCTTTTTAAAAGCAAGTAATACTCATGGTGGGGTGCCTTCCGAAACACTTATAGGAGATATACAAGTCGTATCAAATATTGAAGCCGGAAAACATACGTATCTCCAAGAATTTTGGTATAAACAAAACATTAAAAATGTAGAAATAATTGTGGGTCTTCAAGATTTGAATGTTGAAATCACACGTATTGCCTACGGCGAATTATTTGTACACTCCTCATTTGGTGTACTTCCAATTATTGCCTTAAACTTGGAAGCTCCTATTTTTCCGCTTACCTCATTGGGGATTACGACTAAATGGAATATCAACGAGAATATGTCGTGGCTGAATGCTATTTATGACGGTACACCTACCGATTTTGATGATAATCCATATAATTTAAAGTGGGATTTTCGCCAAGGAGACGGAATACTTTTTGTATCCGAATTTCAAAACTCATTTGAAGTCAACAACTTACCGGCAATATATAAGTTTGGAGTATTTGCTCATGACCATGTGTTTGAACGCACTTTTATTTCTGACTTTCCCGATTCACTGAACACGAATACAGCCGGTATTTACATCAATTATGAGCAAAAGATGTGGCGAAAAGGACAAAAAGATTTTGATGCATTTATTCATAGCGGGTACAGCCCTTCCGAAATGAGTGTTAATCATTTTTATTTGGGAATGGGTATTAATGCAAGTGGATTCTTAAGTAAAAGCGGAAATGACGTAATCGGATTAGCCGGAAATTATACCAAGCTTCAAAACGGCATGGGCCATGAAACAATTTTTGAGCTGACATGGAAAAGGCAAATAGGTGAATACTTCTTTATACAGCCTGATTTACAATATATCATCCATCCGGCAGGCAGTGGCAAAGAGCTGAAAAATGCTTTGGTAGGTATATTACGCTTTGGAATCGAGATTTAATAGTTTTTACTGTAATAAAGGATTTCAGATTTAAAGCGTATATACTTCAGTTTTCCGTCTTCATCTATTTGTCGATGCAGCTCCACATCATTATTGGTAATGGCATTATAAGTTTTAATACCTGCATCGGCAATATCCCAAAGATTCACATTTTCTATCAGCTCGGTAACTTTCACTTCCTTTTCAAACAATCGAGAAAGCTTATTGGCAGCATGCTTTAATCCTCCCACTCCCTGAGCAAGCGTAGTAAAAGTTAATTCCCTAGCGGATAATTCGCGATTATTTTCAAAGTCTTCAATTAAAGCCAAAAGGGATTCGCTCGAAATCGCTTCCAAATGGTCAGGCATCGCCTTTTCAACTAGTATTTCAGGAATTTTATGTTGCTGAATGTATGCCAAGGCAGGCAATGGAGTAAATCTGTTATCGGAAATAAATTCTTCTTCTTTTGGAAGCGATATTTGCGGATTAATGGGTAAATCATTGGCTTGTCGATCACTCAACTGATTCGTAAAACTGTCATTTTCTAATGAAAAAACAATCTTTTGTGGCGTTGGAATTGCAGTTATATGCGTTAAAAGCTCTGTTTTACTTGGTGAAATCGTTTGGGAGTCTTTTGTAAACCACCATGCTGCACTTATAAACAACACTATGCTTGCTGCAATGGAAACTGCCCGATAAAAGGCTGGTTTTACTATTCGAGGACTTTTCTTCAAAGCTTCTTTATCTGGAAATATCAGCTTCTTATCAGCTGTTACACAAAGCTTCCCAAATAGCTGATATTCAGGCTCTAGTGATGGATTTTCTTTCAAAAAGTGATGCAGTTCTTCTTGCTCATTCGCTTCAAGCTGCCCTTCATGTTGAGCAATAAAATACGTATCCGCATTTTCTTCATCAATGCTTCCAACTGCAATTATTTCAGGCTGTTTGAGCAGTTCTTTTTCCGGAAACCGGATTGAAGATGGTTGAAGTACGACAAGCCCATCCATCAGCTCTTCCCAGCTTCCAAGCTCCGGATGGGATTGAATAAACCTCTTTAGCTGCACAATCTCTTCTTGACTTAGCTTAGCTTCCCAAAATTCAAGAAGCAGTTCTTCGTAATTATGTTTGCCAACAGTCATTTATTTATCCTCCAATACCAAATCCAACTTCCTGATATAATTACGCAATGCCGTACGTGCCCTAAAAATATACACCTTCACTTGTGATTCGGATAAGGCTGTAATCTCCCCTATTTCTTCGTAGGAATAGCCCTCATAATCACGTAAAAGCACCACTGCTCGCTGCTTATCGGGCAGAATTTTCAATGCTTCATCCAAGACCTCCGTCAAATCTGAATATGTCGAATAGCTTGCATGATTCTGTTGATGGCTATTTTCAAAACGTAGCATACGCTCCTCCTTTCGTATTTGATCAATCATAATACGATAGGCAGTAGTAAAAAGGTAGGATTTACTCTTATCGAATGATATATCCTTCACTTTCTGCCACATACGTGTAAATGCCTCTTGAACAACATCACGCGACTTTTCCGAATCACGAATATTCTTCAAAATAAAGCGATATACACCATCAGCATATAAATCAACGCATGTATTAAATTCTTTTCTCGTCATATTGCATTCCAACAGCATGCAATTATACAGACGTATAAAGGCGGCAAAAAGTTACAGTAAATTATTTTTTAGTTCACAATTACCTTTAAAGCTCCAGCTTCTTCGTTCGACAATATAATATAATATACACCTTTAGGTAGCTTTTCAATTTTAATGCTTGCTTCACCGGCTTTGAACTTCATTTTTTTCATCAGCCTGCCTTGCAAATCACTAATTTCAAAATCAACAGCTTCGGAGGCATCTTTTCGTTGCAGCTCAAAACTTCCTTTATTCGGGTTTGGAGTAACAGTCCATTCGCGCTGTAGATTGCTTAGCTTTTCGAGCCCCGTCACATGGGAAACCGATACATTCTTCAGATATAAATTATTTCCATAACTATTGAATGTTTCAAAACGTATTTTCACACCGGTCATCCCGGCATATTGATTTAAGTTAATGGACGGACAATCTGCTCCATAGTCGCCTGCATAGCACCAATCTGAATCTGTTTGTGGCACAAACGACTGCACTATAGGTTCCGAAGTTTCAAATATTCCGTTACCATCAGGACCATTGGCATACACACGCTCCCAGCTTTGACCACAATCAGGCGAAACGCTTATAATAAGTGAATCGACTTGCATATAACGCTGAGCATACGCATATTCAAAGTTCAACCAGACAGTTTCAAAGTTTTCCAAATTCAAAGGAGGACTCACCAAATAGTCGCGTTCATTTAGATTTGTATAGTTAAAGAAGTTCATCCAAACTACATTTGTTCCATCATCCAAACTTGTCAACTCCCAAGTTTTTTTGTCATCCGGATTTTGTACTACCCATCCTGTTTGTTCTATTGAAGCGGCATCAAAACTTTCTGAGTATGGCAGTGGATAACCTCCCAAAAGAATGTAGTTTTCACGTATTTCTGTTGATGTACCGGCAGGATTTGTAGCAGTAAGCTCAACCGTATAAGCTATATTTTCTTGAAATTGTACAACAGGATGTTGGGAGTTTGCATTCGTTCCTTCCAAAAAGTTTACGCTCGACGGCTCAAAACTCCAGCTCCATGAATTTGGACAGTTTGTGGAGTTTTCAGTGAAATGTACTATCAGTCCGGCACAACCTATTGTATCGGAAGCTACGAAATCAACCAGTGGCGGAGCAGCTTCCAATACGGTCACGCAGTTTTCATACACATAGGTATTGCTTCCCAGCGGATTACTTACTTTTAAGGTCACATCAAAGGTCCCTTCTGTCAGATACACAATATTTTTTGGATGCTGATCATATGAAACTGACGGTTCGCCCCCTTCGAAGGTCCATTCCCAATTGTGGGGCACTCCTGTGGAGGTATCATAAAAGTCGAGAAAACAGCCGGCAGCAACTTCTGTAACGGGTACTTCCATAGAAGCTTGTACGTTTCCAAAATATGGTGGTGAACTCCATAATCCGCGACCATAAGTTCCTGCTCTCAGCAAATCGCCCCCC
>CAZDWA010000017.1:0-35190 GCA_964509065.1 uncultured Lentimicrobiaceae bacterium | reverse complement strand
AATGATATATCAGTATATTTACCCGCATTTATTTTTATTTTATGAATTATTCAGGATAGAACTTATGGCGACTGAAACCACAAATAAAAACCGGTAAGACGATAAGGGTCATTATGAAAAAATTTACGATTATAATAATGATTTTGTTTTCTGCAACTTTTTCATTTTCGCAAAACGACTCTTTAGAATTTGATAAAAAGTCAAAAGACCGATTTGTTATTGGGTTCATTCCATCAGCATCAAAAAACATTTACGGAATAGCAATTGGACCGATTGGATCGGAATCAATTTGTAACAGGCCTTATACGAAGTTTTCACATGGACTGAATTTACAAATACCGGGTCAGGGCATTTTTCAGACCTTTTATATCAATAAATTGAGGTTTAAAGACTTTTACGCAAATGAAAAGACCGATTCATTGAGCCTTCAAGACATATTACCTAAAAGAGCCGTTCATAACGGGCTTATAATTTCGCCATTAGGTACATTTACAGACCAAGTGAACGGAATCTCATTATCATTATGGATGAGCATGGGAAAAAAGATAAATGGGTTTTCGTTTAATCTTCTTTGGAATTTATACGAACAAATAAATGGACTAACTATTGGGTTCGTAAACCATTCAGCAGCAACAAAAGGGCTTCAAATCGGACTTGTAAATAAGACAGTAGAATTAAAGGGATTTCAAATCGGGCTTTGGAATAAAAATGAAAAAAGGTCATTCCCATTAATTAATTGGAACTTTAAAAAAGAAAAGCACCCACCAGCAACTGTGCCCACAAGCCAATGACGCTAAAATAAATAATCGCAGACAAGCAAACTGGAGTTAACCTGCTTAATTCATGAATTAAGCAGGTTAGAAATAGATGCTACCACAGCCAAGATTCCTAAAAGTTATCAATTGTGGATAGTTTTAGGAATTTGCATATCTTTGTTCCATGCAAATAATAGCACGTAAACAATATCTGGAAACTCTTAATGTTCTTAAAAACAAGAATTTAATTAAGGTTGCCACAGGAGTCAGACGTTCCGGAAAGTCAACGTTAATGATGCAATTTCAAGATTTATTGCGAAAAGAAAATGACAAAGTCTCTATTGTATCAATTAATATGGATTTTCCCGAATTTCGGTTTTTAGCTGAAAAAAACTGGAAAGAGATTTACGATTACATCATTAAGCATCTAAAAAATAATGCAATAAATTATGTGTTTATAGATGAAGTGCAGAACGTACCGGAATTTGAAAAATTATTGGAAGGCTTGTATGTACATCCTAATATAGATTTATACGTCATAGGTTCAAACGCATTTTTATTATCAAGTGAATTGGCAACTTTGCTCACAGGCAGAGCTTTTGAAATAAATGTATTACCTTTTTCTTTTGCTGAATATTTAGAGTTCAGCGGAAAAACCACAAATCCAGACCGTGCTTTTGTTGAATATGTAAGTACCGGTGGCTTCCCCGAAGCTGTACGACTTTCAACGGAAGGAAATCATTTTGCAAATGAATATTTACAAACAGTCTTTAGAAACATATACGATAACGATATTTCTAAACGCCATACTATTTTTGCTGAAGAATCATATCTGGAAGTTGTAAACTTTTTGATTGATTCAATTGGTTCTAGTGTTTCGGCGGGGAACATTGCCAAAATTTTAACAGCAAACAAAAAGAAAATTGATAATAAAACTGTATCGAAGTATATTAATACGTTAGTTGAAGCTTATTTGTTTTACAAAGTAAGTCGCTATGACATCAAAGGCAAACAACATTTAGCAACGCAAGAAAAATATTATTTGGTGGATTTAGGTTTTCGTAATGCACTACTTGGTAAAGAATTAGCTAGCGATGCAGGGCATTTGCTTGAAAATATAATTTACCTTGAACTAAAGCGTAGAAATAATCAGATATGGGTAGGAAAAACCAATAATTTAGAAGTTGATTTTGTTGTTCGCAACAATGAAGGTTATACACAATACATACAAGTTGCGCAAACAGTTCAAAATGTATCAACTTTAGAACGCGAGTTAGCACCATTCAACCGTATTACAGACCATCACGAAAAGCTATTAATCACAATGGACTATGATACAGGTACTTATGACGGAATTAAAAAAATAAATGCAATAGATTGGCTTACGAGAACCGAAAGTTAAGATGAGAGAATTAACGTAAACAATTAAATAATATACGTAAAATGCCAAAAATTGATAAAGAAACCCAACAGGAAATCGCGAAGCTTTCACGGGAAGATTTAGCAAAATTAGTAGTTCGAGCCGCCTCAAAAAGCAAGGAGTTTTATGATTTCTTACTTATTAATTACTTAGACAAAGAATATGCTGAAAAGGAGTTGTTTCTTCAAGCACAAAATGACATAAAAGCTTTGTACATGAAAAACTACAAGGGCTTTTCCAACGAGCTGAGGTGGGCAAACATGCTTGCTGCCTGCAACAAACGAATCATCGAATTTTCCAAAGTTGCCAAAGACAAAAGCCTCGAAATGGATTTAATCATGATGGTTTTGGAAGAGCCATTTTCGCAGCATGCCCCTAGTTTCGCAACTTGCTTTACAAAGTTCAATTATCAGGTGTATCTGTTATTGAAAAAAGCAATGACTTTATCCAAAAAATTACATGAAGATTATCATATTCAATATATCCCAAAAATTAATGAATATTTAGAACATATGCATGAATGCTCCAATCATTTAGATTATGTGTACGCCTTGCCTGATTCTATATAACCAGCATAATTCACCAATTCATAAGCTTATCAATCTAAGTTTATCGTAATAAGCTTATGATCTGTGCGTTATGAGATTTTATTGGTAGTTTACAACAGCTTCACACCTTTGTCTGAAAATTTCTCAAAATTAAATTCATGAATTAAGCAGGCTAAATGAAAAACGAAATAGTACTATATCATTCTGATGAACTTGCCGAACGGATTGAGGTGAGAGTGGACGAAGAAAATGAAACCTTTTGGTTGACACAAGAACAAATTGCCCAACTATTTGAACGAGACAGAACCGTAATAAACAGACATTTAAAAAATATTTTCAAAGAAGGGGAATTAGACGAAAAAGTGGTATGTGCATTTTTTGCACACACCACTCAACACGGTGCTATTAAAGGGAAAACACAAGAACGAAATGTGAAATTTTATAATCTTGATGCCATACTTTCAGTAGGCTATAGAGTAAACTCTAAAAGAGGCACTCAATTCAGGATATGGGCTAATCAAATTTTAAAAGATTACCTAATGAAAGGTTACGCGCTAAATCAGCGAATGAATCAAATAGAAAATACAGTGGAAAATCTGGCAGTGAAAGTAAATCAGATTGATTTTCAAATTAAAACCACTGAATTGCCTACCCAAGGCGTATTTTTTGACGGGCAAATATTTGATGCGTATGAATTTGCTTCTAAAATCATACGTTCTGCAAAGGAAAGTATTGTGTTAATAGATAATTACATTGATGAAAACACCTTAACTCATTTATGCAAAAAGGGGACAACAGTTAAGGTTTACCTGCTGACTAAAAGTAGCAGCCGACAACTCAATTTAGATATATGCAGAGCCAATGAACAATACGGAAATTTTGAATTGAAAACTTTTCACAAAAGCCACGACCGCTTTATAATCATTGATGACAAAGAAGTGTATCATTTAGGAGCTTCTTTAAAAGACTTGGGCAGAAAATGGTTTGCTTTTTCAAAAATGGAAGCCAAATCAGTTGAAGGGATTGTAAACGAAATAAAAGAGTTGATATGAAACAAGGCTGGGTAATATCAGAATTTGAAAAATGCCTTAAAAAGATATCATATACAAATAAAGTTTAGAAAAAGGATTTTAACCAGCATAATTCGCCAATTCATAAGCGTGTCAAGCTAAATATATCGTAATAAGCTTATAATCTGTGCATTATGAGATTTTATTGGTAGTTTGCAACAGCTTCACACCTTTGTCTGAAAATTTCGCAAAATTAAATTCATGAATTAAGCAGGATAGATTGTTTATGTATCAAAATAGCTAAAGCACTAAACGATTTTATACCCCCAAAAAAACATGCAAACTTGATTGGAAGCCGTGTCCGTTGTTTTGTGTACTTTTGCTTTTATATAGCTAATACGGCAAATTTTTGAAAAAGGAACGCATTATTTTAGGAATTGACCCCGGAACAAACATCATGGGTTACGGTCTTATTCTGCAGCAGGGGCAGCAGATGAAGCTGATTGTAATGGGTGTTTTAAAGCTTGGAAAATATTCAAACCATGCTTTAAAATTGCGTAAAATATTTGAGCGTACCACCGAGCTGATTCGCGAATACCACCCGGATGAGCTTGCAATTGAAGCACCATTCTTTGGCAAAAACGTACAATCTATGCTTAAATTGGGACGTGCACAAGGAGTGGCTATTGCGGCTGCCCTAAATTGCGATGTGCCCATTTTTGAATATTCCCCCAAAAAAATAAAACAAGCTGTCACAGGCAATGGAAGTGCGTCTAAAGAACAAGTGGCTGCCATGTTACAAACTTTACTCAAAATAGAGTCCGCACCTGAATATTTGGATGCCACCGACGGCTTAGCAGCTGCCGTATGTCATTTTTTACAAGGCAATACCCCTACCTCCACCACAAATTATAGCGGATGGAAAGCCTTTTTGGCACAAAACCCGGAAAGGCAACGGAAAAAGTAGAAATTCTCAACGGCTATTTGAATCTTATTTCGCCAGCCAAAGTGCCGGGTCAACAAGGGTGCGGTCTTTCCACAACTCAAAGTGAAGCAGGGTTTTACCTTCGATATTTTCGGTGTGAATCAATCCTAATGCTTGCTTGGTAGTTATATTATCGCCACGTTTGACATAAATCTTTTCCAGATTTGAATATACGGTGAAATAATCGCCATGACGCAAGATAACAGCATTGTTTGTGGCGGTGATACGGTTGGTACTCACCACAATACCGTCAAATACCGCTCTGGCATCACTACCTTTGGTGGTTGAAATATCTATTCCCCTGTTATTGATGGTAACCTTTTTCAATACGGGATGCGGCTGCATGCCAAATCTTCCGGAAATAACTCCTCGCTCTACGGGCCAAGGCAGTTTTCCTTTGTTTTGATTGAAATTATCCGACAACTGCTTTTCTTCGGGAGTAAGATTCATCAGGCGGTCAGGAGAAGCTTCGGCTCCTTCTTGCTTGCGTGCACGCCGGATTTCTTCAGCAATGATTGCTTCTATTTCTTGTTGCAGCTTGCGGGCTTCCTGCTCCTGCCGACGAAGAGTTTGCTGCAGTTTGCGCTCTTGTTGTCCAATCTTTTTCAGCTCTTGGTCCACCCCCTTTTTTTCGTTCGAAAGCATATCACGCTGTTGCTTTTCGGCTTCAAAAAGCACTTGCTTTTCTTGTCGCTCACTTTCCAACAGCTTACGCTTGACTTCCATCTGCTGCTGGGTGGAATCGATTTTGCTAATTTGTTCCTGCCGCAATAAAGAGTATTGTTGCAAGTACTTTAAGCGTCTGTATGCCTGATTAAAATCGTCTGCAGCAAATAAAAACATGAGTTTATTCAGTCCCGAACGGTTTTTATACGCAAAACTGATTATATTGGCATATTCTTTTCGCAGGCGCGAGAGCTCAGCCTCTAATTTACGTACTTCAGCAGTAGTATGCTTAATTTGTGCATCCAGCTGCATCAGTTGTTGCTGTATGGTGCTTACCAGATTTTCACGTTTGCGTATCTTGGTCTGCAACAAGGATAGCTCGTTAACATTCAGCTGTTTAGTCTTCCTTGTTTCGAGCAATAATTTATTGGTATACGCAATTTCATCTTCGATTTTTTTCTTGGAGTCTTCCAAAGCTTGCTTTTTATCTTGGGCATGGCTTTTGCCGCCGATGATAAGAAACAGCGTAAAAAGTAAATAGGTTATATTATTTCGCAAGCTTTGCATTGCTGCCAAAATTACTTCATTTTCTGATAGTTTTCAGGTATTCGGAATGGAAATTCCAATGGCTGATCGATTTCCATTTTATTGCATTCTATCCGCAGCCCGGCTTTTGCAGCTCCCGAAATATCAAATCGAATAGATGAGGGAAATAGCTGTCCGTTTATCGGCTCAAACGCATCATAACAAGCCTGCATACGCTTGTTTTCATCTCCAAACTCTTTAATATTCAGTCTGTTAATCTTAAAGTTATCGGGATTAAGCCAAATACTTTGTACCAAAAACTTGGTGCTGTCTTGTTGTTTTAAATAACGTTTGCGCTTCACACGTTTGGCGGTCGTGAGGCGGTATTCCATTGCATCCACCGAAGCTTTAAAATTCTCATCATCGTACCAAGACAAATCGTTACCGGTCAGCAGTGCCTGAAATAAATCAAAATCTATGGTAGATGAAAACATCTGCTGAATGAAGCTGAAATCATCATCAAAAAATGTTTTGTCCAACCGATTGATGAAACGCACCGAATCTTCGGTCACCACCAAGCGAGCCACTTCTATTCCGAAAGCGGGAGAAAGGGACATCCAAATAATACTGTCTTTTTTAATGCGAATTTGTCCTTTAAGGTCAATTTTATTTTTTTTATCGCCAACAACCGAAATAGCACAGCGCGCATTGAAATATTCGAATTTAGTTTCAGCTTTTTCCATTTGTTCAAGCAAATACTGCTCACCCATTTCTTTCAAAGGAGCCCGAATAATCGCCCTTTTTGATCGGCAAGAGCCTAAAAATAAAGTTAGTACAACAGCTGCAATTGCCAAAACGGCAAATCGTTTATTCATATAATTTACCGTCTTTTATTTTTGCATCAATAAATTCAGAAGCTTCTCCTGCATCGGCTGCTTGTTTCCACTTTTCAACAGCTTCGGTTTTATTGCCTAATTTAAACAGTATATCGCCATAATGCTCCCATAAGGTGCCGCTCACCGTTTCGGATGCCTCCACCGCTTTTTTAATCCATTCCAAGGCGTTTTCAAAATCGTTCATCTTGTATAAAACCCAGGCATAAGTATCTAAGTTTGATGCATTACCCGGATCATACTCAATGGATTGGGCAGACATTTCCAAGGCTTTTTCAAGATTTTCGGAACGCAGTGAAAGATAATAAGCATAATTATTCAATACGATACTGTTTGCCGGATTGATTATCAATGCTTTATTATATGCATCATCTGAGGCGGCATGGTTTCCGAGTTGGTGCTGCACTTCACCAATGGTACTGAAAAACTCGCCCAACAGCTTATCATTTCCCACTACAAATTTGCGTCCTCTTTCCAGCACTGCCAATGCTTCGGCAGCTTCGTTTTTTCGTGCAAGCGCTATGCCACGAAAATAATAAGCCAAAGGCTGCTCGGGAAACAATAAAATGGTCTCTTGGGCATGCGTTACCAAGGCATCAAAATCCAACAGCTGAATATCGGTAAAAAGCAAGCTTTCCCATACCAAGTAGTTATTGGCATCTAGTTCCACGGCTTTCAAAAAGTTATCGCGTGCCTTTTCAAACTCATCCCGGCGCATATGCACATCCGCCAGCAGCTGATAGCCGCGAGGGCTGTCAGGATGTATCTTGGCAAACATATTTCCTATCTGCTCCGCTTGTTGATTTAATTCTTCGCTAAACAGCTTTTTATCAAACCACAACACCATGACCTGCACTTTGGTTTCCACATCCAATTTAGGATTCTCAAATGCCTTCAACAAGGAGTTAAATGCTTCCTCTTCTTGGCCTACTTCGCGATAATATTCAGCCAAAGAAATATAAATATATGGGTCGGAAGGATCGGCTTCGAGTATCTTCTTGTAGTGTTCCAATGCTTTTTCTTTGGGTCCGTGTTGCATATACATCTCAGCCAACATGGCATGGTATTTCGTTTCACCAGGTAGTACATGCGATAGCTTTTCCAGTTCAGTTAAAGCAGCTTTATAGTTGTTTTGCTTGATATAAATACTGTATTTCTGCATTGTAAGCATCTCATTACTACCAATCTGCTGTTCAATTTTATCGAATATCTCCAATGCTTCCTTATATTGTCCCAAAATAACCAAGGCATTGGATAATTCACTGTAATATTCCAATCTGTCGGGCTGCATTTCAAGCAGCTTTTTATAAATATCGGCATATCCTTGATTGTTTCCGGTAAACTCATACAATTGCGCCAAACGCACGGAATACCATTCGTTTTTGGGATCGAGCTGCACGGCCTTTTCCATTAAAGCCACTGCTTCTTCAATCATCATCTTGCGCACATAAAGTTCACTCAGCTCATACATGGCTGCATGCTCGTTTGGATCTACTTCCAGCACCATTTGAAAGTTTTCAATGGCTTTTTGATCGTTGCCTGACAAGCGCTGTGCGAGCCCGTCAGAAAACAATGCGGCAGCTTTGCGGCTTGTCATCAGTTTGATACTATCGCTTTGATGCTTGGATAGCTTTTTTGTGTTCAGATTGCTTTTAGGTGTACCGCAAGACAAAAATCCTGCGATAAGCAGTAAAACCACTACTGCTTTTGTAATTATGGATGCGTTATTATGTGTCTTCAATCGTGTAAATTTAAGATATAAACGTAAATTTTAGCAGTTTAGCATACCAAAGCCTAATAACCGGTATGCCCGAAGCCGCCACTTCCTCTTTCGGTATCGGACAAGCTTTCAACTTGTAGCCATTCGGCTTTTTCATGGCGGCTGATAATCATTTGTGCGATACGGTCGCCATGCTTTATTTCAAATTCTTCTTCCGACAAATTCACCAAAATGACTTTTATCTCACCCCTATAGTCGGCATCAATTGTTCCCGGAGAATTTAACACTGTAATACCGAATTTGTTTGCCAAGCCACTGCGCGGGCGCACCTGCGCTTCAAAGCCTTCGGGCAGTTCAATATATAATCCTGTAGGCACCAAGGCACGTTGAAGTGGCTTCAACAGAACGGATTGTTGTAAATCGGCACGTAAATCCATGCCGGCAGATTGTTGCGTCTCATAAGACGGCAAAGGGTTGGAAGAAGTATTGACAATTTTAACTCGCATGAATCTTATAAATTTTCGCAAAACTACATATTTATCCTTATTCTTTGGGAATTTGGAGGTTTGAGTGTTAAAATCCTGTTGGAGATTTGGGTTTTAGAAAGATTGTGTTCCGAAAAAAGAGTGTTTATAAATAATTTTTAATGATTGACATTCGCAGCGGAGAGAGCAATTAACAATGAGCAATTAACAATTAACAATTGACAATTGTTTAGTCTTAGTGATTCCTCAATAAATGGCGGCTGTTTTTGTATTCGGAGAACATGGCAAGGGCGATAAAAAGAAGTATCCATGCTGTATTAGCCACAACTCGAAATACGATATGCCGGATTTGTAGGGTATTTGCCAAATAATAAATGGCAAGTGCCAAAAGCACATATTTTGCAATATTCTTCAGCTGATAGGGGATTGGATATACTTTTTGACCCCAGAAAAAAGAAACTGCCATCATCAAAAAGTAACAAATAAAGTGTGCCCAAGCAGCGCCGGCATATCCAAATAGCGGTACGAGTGCGATATTCAAAATAATGGTAACCACGGCTCCTCCCACCGCAATTTTTGCACCGTCGCCCGTGCGGTCGCTAAGCTTATACCATACCGCGAGATTATAATATATACCGTAAAACAGATTTGCCATCAGTATGATAGGTACAATAAACAATCCTTCGCGAAATGTTGGTCCAATGAAATACTGAAACACATCTATCAACAATGAAACTCCCAAAAAGATTACCAAGCCTGCAATGACAAAATAATTCATTACCACGGCAAACAATTCCTTAGAGTCTTTTTTATCTGCTTCGGCAAAGAAAAAAGGCTCTGCGGCATAGCGAAACATTTGAATAAATAGCGTCATCAATACACCCAATTTGTAGTTTGCGCTATAAATTCCCAGCTGCGCCAACGGATTATCAGTCCCGGTCACCAAATATTTCAGCAATATCTTGTCAATCATCTCATTCACCATTCCGGCTAAACCCACTACCAATATCGGCAAGGCATATTTCAGCATGGGCTTCAAATACTGAAAAGACAATTTCCATCGGAAGCTGCGAATATGAGGAAGCAGCATGAGCATGCTCAGCAGGCTGGCAAGCAGATTTGAAATAAACACCCATACCACAAGGCTTGCCGAAGGACCAAAAATTGATTGTGCCGCAGATAATGCCCAGTCGGGTATGGCTAAAATGAAAAGGAAGTTTAATCCGATGTTTAAAAACACATTTGCCAGCTTGATAAGCGCAAAAGTTCGTGCTTTGTTTTGTTTTCGCAACAAGGCAAAAGGAATGGCCGTAAGCGCGTCAAAAAATACGATGCCGGCAATCAGCAGTATATACTCGGGATTGCCCGAATAATGCATTAAATCAGCTAAAAAACGATAAAATACGAGGATTAGGACAAGGAAGCTGATTCCCGTAAACAAAATCGATGAAAAAATACTGTTGAATACCTTTTTTGTGTCCTGCTTTTGAGCAAAACGGAAAAATGCGGTTTCCATTCCATAAGTAAGCAGTACCAATAAAAACGCCAGATAAGCATACAGCTCGGTGATTTGCCCATACAAGGCCTGACTGAAGATACGGGTATAAAATGGGACCAAAAAATAATTCAATATGCGCGGAACAATGGTTCCCATTCCGTACACAAGGGTTTGTCCCGCCAAGCTGGCTATCGGATTCGTTTTTTTCATCAATTCGATTTTATTTTCCGCCTCTTACCGATTGAATTATTCGTTTATCAGTGGCAATGAAATGACAAAAATAGTGCCTTTTCCTTCTTTAGAGGAAAAACTGATGCTGCCGTCTGCCGAATCGATAATGTTTTTCACCATGCTTAAACCCAATCCCATTCCACTTGATTTGGTTGTGAAATTGGGAGTGAAAACCTTTGATGCTTCTTCAGCTGTCATTCCTTTACCATTATCTTTAACTGAAATAATGCAGTAATTATTTTCTTCTTCAAGCAGAATCTCAATTAAACCGTCCGGTTTTTGTCCTATTGCCTGCACACTGTTTTTAATCAAATTTGTCAATGCGCGGTTAAAATTATCTTTGTCGATACGAACCCAAGCCGGTTTTGTACTAAGGTCTTGCATCATAAATCGGATATTTTCCTGATTATCAAATAGGGAAATGGCTTCATTTATCAAATCTTTAATCTGATATGGCTTTGGTTTACTTATCGGCATTTTTGCAAAATCCGAAAAAGCAGTTGCAATGGCAGAAAGTGAATCAATCTGATTAATAACCGTTTGTGTGGTGCTTCGTATTTTTGTGTCAATATCCGGATCGTTTTCATTCCATGCTCGTTCCAGGTATTGAATACTTAAACGCATGGGTGTCAATGGGTTTTTGATTTCATGAGCTACCTGTTTTGCCATTTCTCGCCATGCTGATTCCCGCTCCGATTTTGCAAGCAGCTCCGCACTTTCCTGCAGCTGATCCAATAAGTTATTATACTGATCAACCAATTGCCCTAACTCATCGCGGCTGTTCCAACGAATTTTTTCATTCAGCTGGTCAATACGGACCATTTGCATTTTTTCTTGAATCATCTGCAAAGGTTGGGTCAGCCGGCGTGAGAAAAACAAAGCTAAGGCAATTGCCATGGCAGCCAATAACAGAAAGATATTGGTATAGGTAAGCAATAAAGAGGTGATTTCGGAGCGCACCTCGGCTTCACGTGCAAAAAACGGAAGATTTATATACGCAATGGTTTCGGCAGATGCGTCTTTTAAGGGGATATAAGCCGACATAAAATTGCTTTTCCCAATGGATTCTTCCTGCAAAAATAGGAGTTTGCCTTTATAATGCATTTCGTTGAATGCGACAGGATTCATTTGGGTAGAAAGCAGTTTGAATTCAAATATTTCAGGCCTTGAACTAGCTAACAAGTGTGCATTCAAATCAAATAAATTAATGTCCGAGAAAAATACATACGAATATTTCAATAACAATCTATCCAAATATTCTTGCATATCTCCATCACTAATATCCTCATAGCGAAGCTGTTGCTCCATTTCTATCAATACAGATTGGGTTTTTTCAACCAAAAAGTCTTTGTTTTTGGATTTATAAATATTTGCAATGAAATAAGTTGAGCTAAAACCGATTATCCCAAAAGAAAAGAAGAGGGATAGAATGAGTATCATCTGCAATTTCAAGCGAAAACTAAAATTACGTAAGCTTATATTAATTCTTTTCTTGTTGTATATCAATATGATACATAAAGTTATCAGCGCAAGCAGTATAAAGAAATACGAAAAAGGTGCGATGATATTGAATAAGCCTTTTGATTTTTTGCTTACGATAATGCTTTTTTGTGGATTTACTTTATAAAGCAAATGCTTGTATCCGTCTTGACGGGAAACAGTATTCAACTCACATTCAATTTGTTCCATTGAATTTGGATACAAAAATGAGCCGAATTTATACACCAAAATTCCTTTGTGGTAATCGGCAAATGAGTAGTTTGCAAAATCTCTGGTGAAAACCTTTGATTTGTCTACAAGCAAATCGGGATAGCCTAAGCCTTCAGGTATATATTTGAAATAAAACTCTATATAAAGACTTGAAATCGTATCTGAGCTTTCGAAAAATGATAATGGAATGGTTGCCAAATAATAAAAGCCGGCAATATTATCTTCAAGCAGATATAGGCGTTCAGGAAGAATTTCTTTCCCGCTTTCTGCAATCATATTGTTAAAGAAAAGATTGCAGGAAATGGTATAATCATCCGGTTGAATATTAAGGGTTTGCCCTTCGAAACAAAGTGTTTGCTCAATGGTATAATTGGCAAAATAATCTATAAAGTAATTTGCGTTTATATATGAATAAATTTCTACTGATTGGTCTTCTTCCTGTATTGTTAATTCTTTAACAATATGATGTAAATCCCTGTCCTCTTGCATCTTATCTAATGCGTCCTTAAATAAGTATTCAAAAAGTGGGTCGGATTCTTGGCTAAGTTTATGTGCAGTTAACTGCAGTTCTTGTTCACTTTTTGATTCATTTATTCCGTACAAAACAAAGGTGAGCATAATGGATGAAAACAGTAATGCATACAGCAAATAAGTACGCAACTCCCCAGAATTTTGAGCGAAGCGCATATAGGCGGTAAACAAGCCGAAATAAAGGATAAGAAATAAGCTATGCCCAAAAATCAGGCTAGAAAATTGACTAATTCCGAGCAGTACGAAGAATAAAGACACTAAAAAGACAACTATTACCTCCCATAATGGTCGTTTCAGCGCATGTGTATATTGATAAAATCCAAAAGCAAAAATCAAGAATGAAGCATGCAATAAAACTGCCGTTATGAATAGTATCACACTCCAAATATTTTGAGTATAAAACTCACTAAATGAAGTGGATACATTTGAATTAGTCAATAAATGTTCCACGCTGATTACAGAAAAAGCAATACTCAAAAGCGTTAACAGGACGGAAGAAAACAAGAATACATAAGTCGATAAAACCGAATTTCTTTGCTTAAAAACAGCTTTTACACGCACAAAATACAAAGCGATATACAGGAATGCATGCAAATGAATAATCAGATAACCCAAGGATGGGAAAATATAGCTGCTGCTGAACAAACCCGGAGAAAAAAGCGTGGAATCCAATGGCAACCACAAATGTCCCAGCCAACGAATAAGCAATTGAATGATTAGTACATCAAGAATGTGTAAATGCAAGAGTTTGGGCGAAAAAGAAGCCGAATGGATTAAGTGCTTATATGCTTTTAATAACAAATCATATAAGAGTGAAAGGCAAATGAGGAAAAGCAGAAACAGCATTAAATCTCTTAAAGAATCTTTGCCATTTTCATCGGCTTTTGTTCGTTCAATAGTAAAATATGCAGGATCATTTCGGTGCTTTAGTAGCTGAGCATCTGCATCTTGCTCTTTGATTTTGTAGTATTTGGCAAATGGAAACAGTTCCGCATTAAAACCGGAATACAAATAATCATTTTGAATAGGATATTCGAGATATACAGGCTCTAATACAATGATTTTCTGGCTTTTAGAACTTGCTTGACTATATAAATACCAGCTTTGGTCAATTTTAAGCAGTATGGTATTTGTATCTGCTTGAGTATCAAGCACTTTTTGTGGATTTATTCGATTGTTATTCCAAAATAGCAGACTGTCTTCTGTAAAAATAAAGCTCAATCTATTGGCGGACTGTAATTCGTGTGAAAAGACTTCAAAGGGATTCAAATCCGCTGCATCGAATTGTTGTTTTTGATATAAATCGAGCAACTGCTTTGTTTCTTGTTGCAAAGCAGCAGATTGTATACGACAAACAGTTTGAATTTTTTGACTTATTTCAGCCGTATTGTCTTCCTTAGCTAAAAACGCATAAAGAAACGCATAGACGAGTATACAGGCCAAAAACCAAAAAGCACTTTTTTTCATTGATTCAGCTTTGCCAAAAACAGAATAAACATTAGTTATCCTTCAAAATTAAGCTATTTCGCTTTACGATTGGTTTCGTTTAGGCTAAAAATATAAATAAGACTTGAATATTCGTTTGTTTTAATCGCTCTCAAATTAGATCGTAACCCTCTATAAACACCTCTTACATAAGCTGTTATACTGCTTTTACCTTTATATTTTTCACTTAAAATTGATACATAAAAAGCATCCCAGTACATAGGTTTAATTTTATCTAATTTAAAGCCTTTTTGCTTCAAAAATCGTTCTATTACATAGGGTTTAAAGTGAAACAAATGACGGGGCACATCCCAGGCAGCCCAATATTCCTTATAATAGCTTGCATCATACGAATTGGGATTTGGGAGTGCGATGATGAGTTGTCCATCATCATCTAAAAGCTGTTTTATTTGATCTATTTGTAAGTTTATATCATAAATATGCTCCAAGACGTGCCACATACTTACAATTTGGAAGGTATTAGTTTCTAAGTTCGTAATTTGATTCGGTTCAAAAACTCTTTGTTTCAGTTTTTGTTCAGCGATTTTTCGAGCTTCTATCCCACTTTCAATTCCAAAAGTTTCCCAGCCATTATTTTTGCAATGCAATAAAAAATCGCCAATTCCGCAACCAATATCCAAGATTTTAGCTTTCTTGCGCTTCTTGCTTAGCAAACGATATTTCGATTTAATATTAAAGCTTTTCACAATAGCATAGACTAAGCCGGTAAGGCTTTGGGCTTTTTCGCTATGGCTAAAATATTTGTCGCTTTCGTAATAAGTCCCGGCTATTGATTCATCCGGATATGGATTTGTAAGTATCAAATTACAATCGTGGCATTGAAGTAAATGGAAATCTTGTTTTGTCAAAAAATAATCTTCCAATTCAATCATTGGTTTTAGATTACTTCCTTCGCATATCGGGCAGGTTTTTCGATTGTGCATTTGATTATGTTCCACGTGAAACTATTTTTTAACGTCCTAAGTATATGGCTAATACAGAAATGTCGGAAGGTGTAATACCACTAATTCTACTAGCTTGTCCAAGTGTTTTAGGTTTGATTTTATTCAGCTTTTCTCTTGCTTCGTAGGATAAAAACTGGAAGGACATATAATCCAAATCAGGTTTTAAAAATACATCTTCAAGCCTGGCTAATTTATCAGCCAATTCTTTTTCTTTGGTAATATAATTCTCATATTTGAGCAGTATTTCCACTGCTTCGAGCACTTCTTTATCATTTAAAACAGCTTGATCTAATGCTTGTGCAGGCGGTAAACCCAACAAATCATTCAATTTAATTTGTGGTCGTAAAAGCAAATTTGATAGTTTTTGTCGATTATTTACAGCAGTTGTTCCTGCTTGTTCGAGCACGGGATTTATCTGATCAGGCTTCACATTTGTTGTTCGCAGAAACTCAATCAGCTTATCCATTTTTTGCTTTTTCTCCATATAAGCCTGCATACGTTCTTCTGTAGCCAAGCCTAATTTATAGGACTTTTCCGTAAGTCGTGCATCGGCATTATCTTGACGCAATAAGATACGATATTCGGCACGGCTGGTAAACATACGATACGGCTCATCCACCCCTTTTGTAATCAAATCATCAATTAGAACTCCTATATACGCTTCGGAGCGACTTAATGTAAATGGATCTTTTTCATTAATTTTCAGATGGGCATTCATACCGGCGATGATACCTTGTGCACCTGCTTCTTCGTATCCGGTTGTACCGTTAATTTGACCGGCAAAATACAAATTGGAAATCAATTTTGTTTCCAATGTATGATGCAGCTGTTCGGGTGGAAAATAGTCATATTCTATTGCATATCCGGGCCTGAATATTTTTGCATTTTCAAAGCCTTCAATTTGTCGCAAGGCTTTCAACTGAATATAATCGGGCAATGAGGAGCTGAATCCATTTACATAATATTCGATGGTATTCCATCCTTCCGGTTCGATAAATAATTGATGCGAATCCTTCCCTGCAAATCGATCTATTTTATCTTCGATGCTCGGGCAATAGCGTGGTCCTATACCTTCAATACGTCCGGTAAACATGGGACTGAGGTGGAAGCCTGTCCGAAGGGTATTATGTACTTTTTTTGAGGTATATCCAATCCAACAGCTTCTTTGTTGTTTCAGATGTATGGGTTCCATAAATGAAAATCGACCGATTTCTTCATCCCCTTTTTGTTCGGATAATTTACTAAAATCGATTGTTCTCCCATCGACACGAACCGGGGTTCCGGTTTTCATTCTATCTGACAAAAAGCCAAGTTCTACTAATTGTTCGGTTATTCCAAAGCTTGAGGGGTCGCCCATGCGTCCACCACCGAAAGATTTTTCGCCAATATAAATAATGCCATTTAAGAAAGTTCCATTGGTTAATATAACAGCTTTACTTCGAATTTCCATTCCCATTGCCGTATATACTCCCTTTACTTTATTGTCTTCTACAATAATGCCTTTTACTGTATCTTGCCAAAAGTCAAGATTTGGAATTGATTCCAAAATATTTCTCCATTCCATGGAAAACAACATTCGGTCGCTTTGAGCCCTCGGGCTCCACATAGCAGGTCCTTTTGATTTATTCAACATTCTGAATTGTATCATCGTCCTGTCGGTAATAATCCCCGCATATCCACCCAAGGCATCAATTTCTCGAATTATTTGTCCTTTTGCGATCCCTCCCATAGCCGGATTACATGACATCTGCGCAATCGTTTGAAGGTTCATGGTCACCAATAACACCTTACTACCCATATTTGCAGCTGCCGCCGCTGCCTCGGCTCCGGCATGACCGGCACCTACTACTATAATATCGTATTCATCAAATAACATGCTGTCTTTTTCCTATTGTTTCACGTGAAACAATTTTATAACCTTTTGATTTTTAATTGTTTAACAATATTTCTAGTGCGATATCCTCTTGTTTACGCATTTCAGTTTGTTCGGTTTTGCTAGCATCGCCATAACCAATTAAATGCAAAATTCCATGAATCATTACTCTAAATAGTTCATTCTCTATACTTTGAGCTAGTTTCAGAGCGTTCTCCCCTACTCTATCAACACTAATATATATTTCGGTATTGATTATTTCGTCCGAAACAGAATTATCAAAAGTAATAATATCTGTCAATTCATCATGCTGTAAAAATTGCTTGTTCAATTCATACAAGTAATCATCCGAACAAAATAAAAAAAAGACCTCACCGGTCTTTTTTCCGTGAAATCTAATTATTTCATCAATCCAAGCTTTTATTGTATCGTTTAAATATCCCGGAAGCTCAACATCTATCGGAATAAAATCAATCATATTTTACTGTCGTTTTGTACTTTGATTGCAGGCTGAAAATAGTTTTTTAATACATTTAATCGATCTTTTACCAAACGCGATGGCATACCGTATTCATTAAATAAAAAGTAAAAATCCAATTCATCGGGCTTTACTGTAAATTCATTGAAAAAGCCGGATTCGCTCATTTCCTTTACCAAGGCTTCCATTTTATTGCTTAAACTTTTTTCAGAGCCTTGATCTGTATAAATAGAAGTAAGTAGTTTCAGCCCTTCTTCACTAGGGTTAAATTGATACACATATTCGGTGTCCACCTCCATTTCTTTTAAAACTTGAAATATTTTAGTGGTAACCAAACGTACGGCCGCCGTATTGGCTTTTGATATAATATTTTCATTTTCAAGCTCTTCCAGAAAATATTCCAATTGATGTATAGCAGATATCTTATTATTTAAAACGATCTTTTTCATAACTACTTTGAGTGTTAAAACGCACGTAATATTCGTTCAACTTCCGTTTATAATAGGGTTGAAGATCAATGGGCATGGTGCGGAGTAAATCCTGACGCATTTCCACTTTACTTTTATACTCCAATTCATCAATAAGGTTTCCAAAATTTTCACCTTTAAATTCGGTCGCTTCTCGTTTTTCTTCAAGTTCGCGTTCCTTTTGGGCTTTTTCAGATTCTAACATGCGCACAATTATATCATTATGCATATCGAGCAATTCTTGATTCAATTGTTTGTTGACCAATCTTTCTTCCATTTGCTCCATATCTTCCAGCATCTCTTTTAGCCCGTCTCCTGCTCCATCTCCATCGGCTTTAAGCTCATCCATCAGTTGTTTCAACTGATTGCGTATAGCTTCTTGTTGTGCAGCCATACGGGCAATATCTTCACTCATCATACCCATGCTTTCTCCGGATTGCCCTTCCATGGCGTTCTTTAAAGCATTACCCAAAGATTCCTGCATTTGACGTAGATTTTGCATGCCATCGCCCGGGCTTTGTCCGTCATCGCATTGTCCGTCACCTTCCATCGGGCTCGGCATCCCCATGCTGTCTTGCATATTCTTCAAAGATTCGGCGAGCATCAAAGCTAAATTATTGAGTGCCATCATGGCAAACTGCTGCGAGCCGGCTGCATTGGCAGTTTTACGATCTTTCATAAAATCCTGAGCTTCGGCAACACGCATATTCACAGCCTCAACCTCATTAAAAATAAAGTTTTGAATGGCTTGCTGACGCTTACTCAACGCAATTAAAGAGTCTTCAACAGTGCGAAAAGTTTCAGCAATAATGCTTTGATCGCGTATAATATCCAGATAAGCAGGGTCATCACGTTTCAATTGATGCAGTTCGAGCATGGCGTCTTCTTGACGTATGGATAAACGTAAAATATTCTCCAATAAGAAGCGCAATGCATTGGCATCTTCAGCCAATTGTTGTTGCATGCTCATCTCCATCATTTTTTGCAGTTTATCGCGCATTTGCTGCATTTTGCCGGCAGCAGATTGTTGATTTGAAGAAGATTCCTTGTTTTTCTTTTTCTGCAGCTGTTGCTGCCCCGATTCCATATCTTGCCTGATTTGCTGCTCATCTTCCTTGGTGCTGTCTAATTGGAAAGGATGATCCAATTTATCGTTTTCTTCTTTGATTTGCTCCAAGTTTTTCATCTCATCTTCAAAAGCATCCTGAATTTCCTGCAGATTATCCGATAAAGTCTCCCTATCCACGCTTTTTTCGAGGGTAGCATCCGCATTTTCTTCCAGCTTTTTGGCAAGCTCTTCCAATCGTTCCATGAATTCGTTCATGGATTTTTCGACTTTCAGCTGTTGTAAAAGTGCAAGATTTCGATCCAGCATCGCCTCCATTTTTTCCGCATTCATCTCGAGGTTTTTCAACATTTCCGCCACCTGATCTTTATTCATCTCTTCCAAGAGTTGTTGAAGCTCCTCCATCATTGCGCGAATATCATCGGGAATAATCTCATCAATGAGCTTGTTAATTTCTTCTTGCTTTTCAAGCAAACGTTCGTTCACCAATTCATTTTCCTTATTGAACTGATCCAAACGGTGTTGATTATCTTTTAATTGATTTAATAAGTCTTCCAAGCTTTGTTGACGTTCCAGAAAATCTTTGATTTGCTGTTTGTCGTTCCAATCGAGCTCTTTTTTCTGCAATAAATTCTTATTAAAATCACTGAGCTGTTTCTTCATATCAGCAGCTTCCGAAAGGGCATTTTCAAGCTGTTTATTAATGTTTTCTTCTTGTGATTTCGATACGGAATCTAAGGTGGATTTATCAATAAATGCAAAGCTGAATGGGGCAGACAAGCGCATTTTTGGTCCTTTCACCCGATCATTATCATATACGGCAAATTGCAAATCAACGGACTGACCGGCAGGGACACGCAAGGAGTCCATATTGATAAAATGATAAAATTGCTGGCGTACTAAATTCGGGTCTACTGCCAATTGTTTTACCGATTCATGAATGACATCTTCGTTATGATTCAAGACTTTATATCGAAATTCAAGGCGGCTGAATCCATAATCATCACCAATAATTCCGGTAAAATATTTGTTTGTATTCAAAAGTTCATCATCAATTGCTTGAACGTGAATACTGGGCCATTCATCTTTTATTACTTCGATATGCAATTGCATTGGCTCGGCTTTCCCGCTTTTACTGTTTGCAGCGATAACCTCCAAGCCGAAAGTTTCCATGGCAGGGGTCTTTACCGTCCATTTATCGCCCTTTTGGCTTGCCTCATACCGAATTGAATCAGAATTTATCTCAAGCATTTCGGTGGCACGGGTATAAAATTCCCAGTGAATCTCCGTCCCTTCGGGTACTGCAATCCAATTTTGGTCACGAATCAGTTCTTCGGGACGATGAATATATCCCGGGAAATCGAGCCTTGCCTCAAAACTCATCATCATGGCTTTGGGATATACCTCCAACAACAACATACCGCTATTGTAGCCCCCTCCGATTACTTTAAAGCGCATATCCTGGCTCACTTTCTTAAGCTGAAGCGAAAATAGATCAGCTTGTAAGCGCGTCATTGGCATTTTCATGCCGTTTGTTTCTACATAAAACTGATCGGGAAATTCGGTTCCATCCAGTTCTATAAGCAGCTCATAATTTTCGTTTTGCGTAACATTGAAAGGAGTTTTAAAACTTACCGAAAAAGGTAAAGGCTTCACATAGTGGGTGTTATAATCGATAATTCGGGATGCGGGCTTTTTCACAAATGCAGGATAGGCAATCCAAACAACGAGCAAACTCAAAAGCGGAATCAACATCCATTTCAGATATTTGAGATTTTCACGCAAATTCACTGCATCTAAAAATGGTACAGCAGATAAATTATCGGTTCGCTGACGAATAGTGGCTACAAGCAATTCCTCATTTGGATGATGTAACAGCTGTTCATTTAACTGCAAGGTATTCAATAGTTTATCAGACACATCAGGGAAATGAGTGCCTAAAATCATCGCAGCTTCTTCATGACTCATCGACTTGCGGAAATTTATCAGTTTATAAACCGGTATTAGTACATATCGGATTAAAACAACCGCAAACAATGCCAAATATCCATAAAACAAGAATGCTCGCAAAAAACCGGGCAAATACGAAAAATATTCAACAAAAATCAATGCTAAAAAAACAGCACTTATCAATAATGTAAAAAGAATTACGCCTTTGAACAGCCTGTTTTTAAAGTATTTACGAACAAATTCTTCTATATGTCGGATTAAAATATTACTAGTATTACGCATCTTTCATCTCTAACTAAACACTCAACACATTGAAAGGTATTACTATCTTAGCTTTATAAATGCTCACAATTCACCTTAAAATCAGACAAAGATGAGAAGAATCTTACTAATAACAGGAATTTTAACAACTTTCAACATATTCGCTCAGCAATTAAATACGGAACAAAACTTTGATCATTACTGCAAGCATTATCCAAAAGACTTGCCTTTTGAGTCATTTGCGTATCGCAACGATTGGCAAAGTCCGCTTCTTCAATATTACGATATCAGCTATTATTTTTTGGATTTGGATGTGGACCATACGAGTGTGCATGTAGGAGGCACGGTAGAAATTCATGCCAAGGTAACAGCTCCGATCTTGGATACTTTTGCTTTTGAATTGATTACAGCCCATACAATTCATGCAATACGAATAAATACTACTGAATATACCTCGTACAGCCGTGATGGGGATAATGTGCTGGTACCCATAGAGGCTGTTCCGCAAGGAGAACAATTTATTGCTCAAATCAGCTATGAGGGCACGCCCCCAAGCGGAGGTTTCTTTTCAGGAATTTCAAATGCCACTTCATCTACATGGCAAAAATCGGTTACATGGACGCTTTCGGAACCTTTTGGTGCCAAAGAATGGTTTCCTTGCAAGCAGGTATTAACAGATAAAGCGGATTCGGTACGCGTACATTTAAGTACGGCAGAAAATACCATAGCCGTATCACAAGGACTTTTGGAAAATACAGTAAATCTGCCCGATAACAGAATACGTTACGAATGGAAATCGAATTATCCAATAGCCTATTATCTGATTTCATTTGCGGTATCCGATTATCAAGATTACAGCATTTTTGCCCATCCAAATCAAATGGAAGGAGATTCTATTCTCATCCAAAACTTTGTATACAATCATCCGGATTATTTATCTCAAAACAAGAGTAAAATTGATAAAACCGTGCCTATGTTGGAGCTTTTCAGCGACTTATTCAATCTATATCCATTTGCAGGCGAGAAATACGGGCATGCCATTTGTCAATTGGGCGGCGGCATGGAGCATCAAACAATTACTACAATCGGGAGCTTCGATTTCGATTTGATTGCGCACGAATTAGCACATATGTGGTTCGGCGATAATGTAACTTGTGCAAGCTGGAGCGATGTGTGGATTAATGAAGGCTTTGCAACCTACGGCAATTATTTGGCACAAGCGATGATATACGGAAATACAGCCGGAAAAAACTTTATAGTGCGTACTCAAAATAATGTAATGACACAAAGCGGGGGCAGTGTATATGTTCCACCATCGGAAGTACATCCCGATAATATCGGGAGAATTTTTAACGGCAGGCTAAGCTACCATAAAGGGGCTTCCATCATTCATGTGCTGCGTCACGAAATAAATGATGATGAAGTGTTTTTTGACATATTAAAAAGCTTTCAAACTAAGTTTTCGGACAGCACGGCTACAGCGGAAGATTTTAAAGAGCTAGCCGAAGAAGTTAGCGGGATGGAGCTTAGGCAGTTTTTTGACCAATGGTATTATGGTGAAGGCTATCCTTTATATGAAATTGAATGGAATATGAAGGATAACATCTTGAAAATGAACGTTACACAAACGACCTCTTCTACAACAGCCTTGTTTGAGATGAGCATGTCATATAAGCTAAATTATGAAGACGGAAGCTCTGAAATTATTCGATTATTTCAAGATGAAAACTTAAAACAATTTGAAGTGCCTTTGTCAAAAAAAGTTATTTCCATTGAAGTAGATCCGGAAAATTGGACGTTTGAAAAAGTGATAAATATTATCAATTCCATAACAGATTTAGACAATCCTGCATTTTTCACTTTTGGTCCCAATCCAACTGCAGATAAAATTAAAATATATACAAAAGCGGAAGGCAAGGAAATTCATTGCAGCATTCACGATTTGAGCGGAAGGCTCATTTTAAATCAGGAAATTGCTGCTTCAGGTCAAGAAATTAACGTATCATCGCTGGCAGCAGGAAATTATATTATACGGCTTACAACAGCTAATCAAAGTTGGAACAAGAAATTAATTAAGCAGTAATACGCGTTTAATCTGCATAATTCGTGAATTAAGCAGCTTAGATTTTATTTTTTGGGAATAATTTTATCAGTGCGAAAGCCACAAGCGGACTTGCGACAATTCCGGTAAAAAACAGCCATTGTCGTCCAATCCTGCATTGGGTATGATATTTTTCAGACAAGATTAATGCCAGCAAATACCAAGAAAAAAATATGACAATAATCCAGAAAATCTTCATGGCTAATACAAATAATAAATAACAAATATTATCGGAATTAAAATACCTAAAATGGCAAGCCAGGCGCCTCGTTTTGTGATGCCGTCACTGCCACGGGCTATAAGTATACCTGTGAGGGCAAGTAAGATTAATGCAACTGAAAAAATATCGGCAATAATGGTCCAGGCAGGGGAGGGGTTATAGTGTAAATAGTTGATTTCCCGAAATATAGGTCTTCTTTTGCTAAGCTCTATATAGCCTTTTCCACTTTCCAGATTTACAATAGCCATTCCACCTGTCAAAAACACTTTCATTTGTTTATCATTCGGAAAATAATGCTTGCGATAGGAGGAAGCAATGCCATATTTTTCCATGAGTTGTTTTACTTCGGTTTTATCGGGCTTTTCGCTAAACGGACTTTCAGAAATTGCCTTTTCGATCACAATATAATTTGGATTCCATTGATTTCGATGATTGAGTGCAATGCCGGACAAGGCATAAATTAGCGTAAGTCCGAAAAATAAATAACCAAAATCACGATGAATTGCGCGATTCCATTTTCGCCATTTAAATGCCATAGTATTAAAGTTTTCAGTAAACCATATTTTGGTTTACTAAATTAATTAAAAAACTTAAAGTACTGAATATTAATCAAGTACTTTATATGATACAGCAGTTATATGATAAAATGCCAAATGGTCGGTACCTTGTTCTTCCATCAATTCGCGATATTTAGCAATTTGTGCATAATCTTCATCGGCACTGTGATGGTCATCTTCTTCTCCATGGTCATGTCCATGCTCTCCGTCCAAATGTTTGCTTTGGCTTTCACCTTCAATACGCAATTGTTCTTCCCAATTTAACAGGTATGCTTCATCAACGATTGTTTCGGCTATAAGTCCTTCTATCAAAAAATCATGGCCTTCCAATTCATTGTTAAAAGCAGGCAATTCTTCGGCAGTAACGACTTTTACTCTACCGGGTTTATCGATGTCAATTAAAAACAGTTTCTTTCCGTCATGTGAGCAAATATGATCGGCAGTTCCTTGAATGCTCACAAGTTTACCAACTAATTCCGGAGCTTTGTCTTTAAAGTTTTCAACTGTAATTTCTACAGCTGCATTTTCTTGATTCGTTTGTTTTTGTTGCTGATTACTGCATGAAACGAAAAATGCAGTCATCAAAAATAACGCAATGAGTTTTTTCATAATTTACAAGTGGTTAAGTTTATAATTTCAACGCAAAATTAACTATTTCAATTAATTAGTGATGAAAATTATTCTATATCAAAAATTATTTCTTCATCCGGAATGGGGATTCCGTCATAGCTTTGTTCTATTCCATTGACATACAGTACCACCAAAAACAAAGAACCATCTTCGTCCCATTTTTTCCATTCTCCATTTTTCCTTCCCATCAAATAGCTTCCTTCTTCCGATTTCTTTCCATTGGGATAATAGAAAATATGTTTACCATTAGGTTGATTTTCAATGAATTGCCCTTCAAATGCTAAACCACCGTCCGCATAAAAATGTTTCCATTTTCCTTGTCGCATCCCTTCCACGAAATCACCTTCTTCCACAAAATCATTTGTAATAACTCGCCAGAATCCTTCTTCTTTTCCATCAATAAAATCACCTTGTGCAATTACTTTTTCGTTTTGATCAAATTCGGTCAACAAGCCGTCTCGCACTCCTTTTCGATAGGTTTCTTCACGCATTAATTCGCCGGAATTATAATACCAAACCCATTTATTTTCGGCTTCTCCTTTTTCGTTATAATTTCCGCTTTGCTCAATTTTTCCATCCGGATAAAAGAATTCCCATTTGCCGTTTCGTAGGCCATCCACATAATTTCCGGAAGCTTTTATATTTCCGTTGGGATAGCGTTCTTCCCAAAATCCTTGACGTAAACCGTCAGTGGTAATAATTCCTTCAGCCATTATTTTTCCATCTTTAAAAATATAGGCTTTCACAACATTTCCATCCTCATCAAATTCTCTTCGAATACCTTCTGCAAGGCCTTTTCTGTAGGTTGCTTCTACTTTTACTTTCCCGTCAGGATAATAATCACGTTGAATTTCTAATCTTGCGAGTTCTTCGGCATCATCTTGGCGAATTCCGTCAATGTATTTTTCAATTTTCAGCAAATCACCTTCCACGGAATAGCTTCTAAAAATACCGTTTCGCAATCCGTGTTTAAAATGTCCATCAGCTTTAATTTTTCCATCGTCAAAAAACCATTTCCATGGTCCGTGTTCACGCAATTCAGTATCATAACGATTGTTTCGTTCTCTGCCGATTATATAGCCTTTTTTATAGCTTGCAAGCTCGATAATTGTTCCCAAACTATCGTATGAAAAAGCCATTCCGTCTTCTAAACCATTCACAAAAGGGGTTTTACGCAGTAATTTTCCATTTAAAGAATAAACGAATGAAAACCCATGCTTTATATCGGCTGCAAAATTATCGTGAACAATTTCTTCAGGTAGATAACTAATTCGTCTGCCTTGTTTTCGACCATTTTTATAATTTATTTCAAGCTGAATATTTCCTTCTTCATCATAAAATTTCCAAAGTGAATCAAGCTCAAAATTCAGTCGATTTCCTTCAGATTTTAAATTTCCATTTTCGTAATAGGTTTTCCAGTACGCATCCGGTTTGTTATTCACCAATATACCTTCACTTGATATATTTCCATTCGGATAATAGAATGTTTTGTATTCCGATTGCTGCTCTTGGGCAAGAGATTGCATAATCGGAAACATCAAAATGAAAATATATACAAGTCGTTTCAACGCAAAAATTATTTAATTAATCCCAGTTCAGCTGAAAGTTTTAACATTTTTTCAATTGGTTTACGCGCCTCATCCATCACATCTTCAGCGATTTCAATTGCCGGACTTTCATTTTTTAATGCAAGGTATAGCTTTTCCAAAGTGTTGAGCTTCATATATGGACAATCGTTGCAATTACAAGTTTCATCGGTTGCCACAATCAAGAATTCTTTATCAGGCGAACGTTTTTGCATTTGGTGTAAAATACCGGTTTCGGTAGCGACAATAAATCGCTTTGCTTCACTATTTTCGGTATAATTCAACAAAGAAGAAGTGGAGCCCACAAAATCTGCCAGTGCTAAAACCGCAGCTGTACATTCGGGATGTGCAATTACTTCAGCATCCATATTTTCTTCTTTAAGCTTGATAACAGCTTCTGCAGTTAAAATATCATGCACTTCACATGTGCCGTCCCACAATACCATTTCGCGACCGCTGATAGAATTAATATAGCCTCCCAAATTTTTATCGGGTGCAAAGATTATTTTTTGATCTTTTGGAAATGATTCAACCAATTGCACGGCATTTCCGGAAGTACAAATTAGGTCCGACATGGTTTTAATATCTGCAGTACAATTGATATATGAAATGACAATATGGTCGGGATGCTGTTTTTTAAATTCGCTAAATTGATCCGGCGGACAGCTGTCGGCAAGTGAACAACCGGCATCCATATCCGGAATTACAACCACTTTGTCGGGATTAAGTATCTTAGCCGTTTCGGCCATAAAATGCACACCGGCAAAAACGATCATGTCAGCATCTGTTGTGGCAGCCTTTTGAGCTAAACCCAGGCTATCTCCAACATAATCTGCAATATCCTGAATTTCAGGTACTTGATAGTAATGAGCAAGTATTATTGCATTTTTTTGTTTCTTTAAATCATTAATTTCTTTTATAAAATCCATGGTTTCAAAGCTTTAAAAATAAATACCACACGAATAAAAGTGAAAAATTTTAAATCCCAACAAAATTAAACAATTGCAGGAATAAATTTTCAATCTTTTACTATCAATGACTATACCATTATATTATTTTAAAAGAAATATTATTTAATTTATATAGTCTGTTAAGAGTTAGCATAAGTTTTTAGGCTACAATTTTGATTTATGACTTATCAGATTTTGTAAACAGTTTATAAACAAAAAGAATTATTCAACCCATTGAGTACAGGTGTAATATATATTCTAAGATATGTTTTGTCAACATAAAATTGTTTATAAAAAGTTTTGGAATTGATCGAAAATCCTGCTGATGATTTGTTGATAAATCGCATTGTTTTCAACAAGCTTGTTCGTAGTAAAAATGTGAATCAGCCAAAATTGTTAATAAAGCTTGACTTACTAAAAAATAGTAACATATCATTAACAAAATATTTTTTCAGTTGTGAATAACTTTTTAATCAGTTGTTATTCAATTAATTAAACCTAAATTGATTTGTATGTTTAAAGCAATCGTTAATTATAAGCCTTTGATTTGTAGCTGTTGGCATTAAAAAAAACATATTTTTGTGTAAAAATATATCAACATGCCCATTTCAACTGAATATATCCCGATAGGCAGTGATCATGGTGGCTTTGCCATGAAGGAATTTTTAATTGAAAAATTACAAGCTTCCGGCCGTAAAATACTGGATTATGGAACATTTAGTGAAGAAAGTGTGGATTATCCTGATATTATTCATCCGCTCGCAGCCGATATTAACAATGGGAAATTTCCTTTTGGGATTATTTTGTGCGGAAGTGGAAATGGAGCTCAAATGACAGCTAACAAATATCCCAATGTGCGTGCAGCACTTTGTTGGAGTGTGGAGCAAGCCAAATTGAGTCGCCAGCACAACAATGCCAATATTATATCTTTACCCGGAAGATTTGTTGATTTTGAGGAAGCATTTCAAATGGTTGAGGTGTTTCTGACAACAGAATTTGAAGGTGGAAGGCATCAAAAGAGGGTTGAAAAAATATCAGAAATTTTAAATAATGAGTAAAATGTCTGACAAAAAATCGCGCTTTTTAAAGCTGAGTGAGGAATTTGCTTTTAATAAAGAGCATCGTCATACGCTTGCGCACAATCTTAAAAAATACGATGAAGCTCTGGCGATAGGCAAAGAGCGTTTAAACAATTTGGAACAACTCAGACAAATTGCTTATAACACTAAATATCATGTTTTGAGGCAATTAGATAAGTATTTGATTGAGTTTGAAACAAATTTCCAAAATAATGGTGGTAAAGTTATTTGGGCAAAAAGTGCGGATGATGCCATTAATGAGATACTTCAACTATTAGAAAAAGAGCAAGTTGAGAAGGTTGTCAAATCAAAGTCAATGACAACGGAAGAAATTCAACTGAATACGCATTTAGAAAAGAAGAATATACAGGTTTTTGAAACCGATTTGGGCGAATTCATTGTGCAAACAGCAGATGAAAAGCCATATCATATTGTCACTCCTGCCATTCATAAATCAAAAGAAGATATTGCTGCTTTATTTGCGGAGAAATTTGATTTTTATCCGGATGCAAGCCCTCAAGAACTGACGGAATTTGCTCGTAAATATCTTCGTGATGCGTTTTTAACTGCCGGAGCAGCGATTACCGGGGCAAATTTCTTGATTTCTGATAGCGGTTCGGTTGCAATTACTGAAAATGAAGGAAATGCCATTTTAAGTATGGCGAAGCCAAAACTTCATATTGTGGTGGCAGGTATTGAAAAAATACTTCCTTCTACCGAAGACCTGGATTTATTTTGGCCCTTATTAGCTACTTTCGGGACCGGACAAACGCTTACGGCATATAATTCACTTATCTCGGGACCGGTGGCTAATGGTAGCGGACCAACACAAATGGTTGTGATTTTATTGGATAACGGCAGAACCAATTTACTTGCAAAATCCCGCCGACGTATGTCACTGGCATGCATTGGTTGTGGTGCTTGCTCCAATGTGTGTCCGGTTTACAAAACCATTGGCGGTCATGGGTATGATACAACTTATTCAGGTCCGATTGGAGCAGTTATTACACCGCATTTAAAAGGATTAAAGGAATACCAACATCTAAGTTTTGCCTCTACCTTGTGTGGTGCTTGTACTGAAGTATGTCCTGTTCATATCCCAATCCATGAAATGCTTTTACTAAATAGAAATGAAGCTGTAAATAAGCATTTGATTCCGAAAAAAGAACGCTCCATTATAAAGCATTCTACCAGAGTTTTAAAGAAACGCAGCCTGCTGGATATGGCAAGTGGGAAAACAAAAACCAAAGTATTGAAATATTTTATTTCCAAACAATGGGGAAATCGTCGTGAAATGCCGCAGCCGGCTAAAAAGTCGTTTAGTCAAATTTGGAAGGAAAATCAAAACATAAGTTGATAATTTATTCTTTTACAGCAATTTAATCAAAAAAACAAGCCTAAAAAAATGCGAATGGGCTTATTATCGAAATCTTGATTTTCTTTTATAATACATATAAACATCTATATTTGTAGTATTAATCATACCTTAGGCTAATGAAATCTGTTCAGGTTCCGGTTTATCAGCCGGTAAATAAAATTCGAATTGTTACAGCTGCATCTTTGTTTGACGGGCATGATGTGTCCATTAATATCATGCGGCGAATTATTCAAGCCAGTGGAGCTGAAGTAATTCATTTGGGTCATAATCGTTCGGTTCAAGAAATTGTACGTACTGCCATACAAGAAGATGTGCAAGCCATAGCCATTACTTCGTATCAAGGCGGACATATCGAGTTTTTTAAATATATGTATGATTTGCTTCAAGAGTTTGGAGCAGAGCATATTAAGCTATTTGGAGGTGGGGGAGGAGTCATTCTTCCTGAAGAAATTGAAGAGTTGCAAGCATATGGTATTTCCCGAATTTACAGTCCGGATGACGGACGTTCAATGGGCTTGCAGGGAATGATAAATGAGTTGTTGGAAATCTGTGATTTTCCTATCGGAAAAGACTTTGTTCCTCAGCTTGAAGAAATCAAGAAGAAAAATCATAAAGAAATAGCCCGATTTATTACTGCTGCAGAGAATTATCCTGATGAAGTAGGCAGTCTTATTGATGATTTGGCTGCTCAGCTTAGCAAAAAATCACCGGTTTTAGGTATTACGGGAACGGGCGGAGCCGGGAAATCAAGCCTTGTGGATGAAATTGTTCGACGTTATCTGCAAGATCAAAACGATAAAACCATCGGTATAATTTCGGTAGACCCTTCAAAGCGCAAAACAGGAGGTGCTTTACTTGGTGATAGAATACGCATGAATTCGGTGGACCATCCGAATGTATATATGCGTTCGTTAGCTACGCGACAGTCGAATTTGGCAATGTCAAAATACGTAAAAGATGCCGAAACCATTTTGCAAGTTGCCGGTTTTGATTTGATTATACTTGAAACTTCGGGAATTGGACAAAGCGATACCGAAATTGTAGACCATAGTGATGTGTCTTTATATGTGATGACACCCGAATATGGTGCGGCAACACAGCTAGAAAAGATTGATATGCTGGATTTTGCCAATGTAATTGCCCTTAATAAATTTGATAAGCGTGGTGCGGCAGATGCCTTACGTGATGTGAAAAAGCAATTCCAACGAAATCATAAATTATTTGATCATCCTGTAGAAGAAATGCCGGTTTTTGGTACCATTGCTTCTCAATTTAATGATCCGGGCGTAAATGCACTATATATCAGCTTGTTGGATGCGGTAAACAAAGCAACGGGAGCGAATTTTGTCACTTCCATTACCAAGCCCGAAACCATGTCGGAAAAGATATTTATCATCCCTCCAAAACGGGTTCGATATTTAAGTGAAATAGCCGATACGGTACGTGATTACAACAAAAAAGCTTTTGAACAAGCTGAAATAGCCCATAATTTACAAGCTTACGTAGAAACAGCTTCAAAGCTGGATGAAGTGGACAGCAGTTCAAGCAAGCTAAAGGAATTAATTGTACATGAACGTCAAAAACTGGATGTAAGCAGTTTGGATATAATTGAAAACTGGGAAACAAAAAAGAAGCGTTATACCGATGCTGTGTATGAATTTAAGGTTCGGGATAAACTCATTCAAATTGAAACACATACTGAATCTTTATCTCGTCTTCAAATTCCAAAAGTTTCTTTGCCTGCTTTCAAATCTTGGGGTGAGATAGTGCGTTGGTCCTTATTGGAAAATGTGCCCGGCGAATTCCCTTTTGCTGCCGGTGTTTTTCCTTTCAAGCGTGAACAAGAAGACCCCACTCGTATGTTTGCCGGAGAGGGCGGCCCTGAACGAACCAATCGGAGATTCCATTATGTGTCCTTGGGATTGCCTGCAAAACGTTTATCTACTGCATTTGATTCGGTGAGTCTTTATGGCGAAGACCCGGATCGACGTCCCGATATATACGGTAAAATTGGGAATGCCGGAGTTTCAATTGCTTGCTTGGATGATGCAAAAAAATTGTATTCGGGATTTAATCTTGCCAATCCGAAAACAAGTGTGAGCATGACGATTAACGGACCTGCTCCCGCAATGGTGGGATATTTTATGAATACCGCCATCGATCAGCAATGCGAGATATTTATCAAAGAAAATAATTTGGTAAACGAAACAAATGCTTTAATCGATGAACTATATCGTTTAAAAGGACTACCACGACCAGTGTATCAAGGAAAATTACCCGAAGGAAATGATGGTTTGGGGCTTTTATTGCTTGGTGTTACAGGAGATATGGTATTACCCAAAGAAGTGTATGAACGTATAAAAGCCGATACACTAAGTAAGGTACGAGGAACAGTACAAGCCGATATTTTAAAAGAAGATCAAGCCCAAAACACCTGTATTTTTTCCACGGATTTTTCACTCAAATTAATGGGTGATGTGCAAGAATATTTCATTGAAAAAAACATTCAAAACTTTTATTCTGTTTCAATTTCGGGATATCATATTGCCGAGGCAGGAGCAAATCCCATTAGTCAATTAGCATTTACTTTGGCAAACGGCTTCACTTATGTGGAATATTATTTATCACGTGGGATGAAAATCGATGATTTTGCACCAAATCTTTCATTTTTCTTTTCCAACGGCATTGATCCCGAGTTTTCCGTAATCGGAAGGGTGGCACGTCTTATTTGGGCAAAAGCCATGAAGTATCGTTACGGAGCCAATGAACGCAGCCAAAAGCTGAAATATCATATTCAAACTTCGGGACGTTCATTGCATGCCCAAGAAATTGATTTTAACGATATACGCACTACTTTACAAGCTTTATATGCCATTTATGATAATTGTAACTCACTGCATACCAATGCATATGACGAGGCTATCACCACTCCTACCGAAGAAAGCGTACGACGTGCAATGGCTATTCAAATGATTATTAATCATGAGCTGGGGCTGGCTAAAAATCAAAATCCATTACAAGGATCGTTTATTATTGAAGAATTAACCCAATTGGTAGAAGAAGCGGTAATGGCCGAGTTTGATCGTATTACGGAAAGGGGAGGGGTATTAGGTGCCATGGAAACCATGTATCAGCGTAGTAAAATTCAAGAAGAATCATTGTATTACGAATCTTTGAAACACAATGGTAAGCTTCCAATTATGGGAGTAAATACCTTTTTGTCAAGTGCCGGCTCGCCCACAATTATTCCGGGCGAAATAATTCGTGCTACGCAAGAAGAAAAAGAATATCAGATTACAATGCTCGAACGCCTGCACAAAAGTTGGGAAAAAGAAAGCAAACTTGCTTTGGAGAATCTACGTCAACGCGCTTTAAATAATGAAAATGTATTTGACAGCCTGATGGAGGCAACAAAATATGCTTCCTTAGGTCAAATTACACAAACTTTGTTTGAGGTTGGAGGTCAGTACAGAAGAAATATGTAGCCTGCATAATTCACCAATTCATTAGCTTGTCAATTTAGCTTTATCGTAATAAGCTTAAGATTATTTCGTTATGAGATCTTATTGGTAATTTGCAACAGCTTCACACCTCTGTCTGAAAATTTCTCAAAATTGAATTCATGAATTAAGCAGGCTAGAAAAATAAATAAAATCTTGTTTTATTTTTCAAAAACAAATTACTTTTGCCCTTACAATTTAAAATTGCCTTCTTAGCTCAGTCGGTAGAGCAGCTCACTCGTAATGAGCAGGTCGTGGGTTCGATTCCCATGGAAGGCTCAAAGAACACACAAACAAACAACAAATAACCAATTGAAAACACATTAAATCAATTAGTTATATTATTAGACGTTTTTACAAAATACAACAAATTACACTAAAATAACGGAAATTCTTACCCTTTTTCTTACCCTTTTTTTATATTTGTAAAAAAATATCATGGCAAATATTTCATTTCACATCAACAAAAGCAAGGTCAACAAAGCCGGATTTTCTGATATTCGTGCATATACGACTGTAAATTACAAATCTGTTACAAAAAAAATAACTCAATGCCGCCCGAAACATTGGAACGCTAAACGCCAGCGCATAAACAAACCACGCCCGGATGAAGACGACAATAATTACATTGAAATCAATCAGCAACTTGAAGATTTTAAAAAAGAAGCTGAAGATTATTTCCGCCAAATGAAATTATCCGGCCAGGATCTTACACCATTTGGTGTAAAAAGGTTTTTCAATACTATGACTGTTCAAAAAGAAATTATTCCTTTTTGGGATGCCTGGGATGAATACCTTGAAGCCGGAAAGCTGACAAAGCAGGAAAAAACAATCAAAGATCAAAGAACCACAAAAAGGTATTTTCAAAGATTTGAAAAATATCAAAATTCTGAAATTACATTTGAGAAAATAGATTCTATCTTTTACGATGATTTTCAGCACTTTGCAATAATAATTAACGAGAATCATTACAATTATTTCGCGACCTTAATAAGACGGCTTAAATCATTCATGAATTGGTCATTGAAACGAGGCTATCATAAAAACACGGAATTTAAAAAATTCAATGCACGGGAAAAATTCGGATCAATTGTTAGGCTAACACCGGCCGAATTAAAACAATTTATGGATTTTAAATTTAATTCTGAACGACTTGAAAAGGTACGAGATATTTTTGTGTTTGGCTGTTTAACGGGTTTGCGCGTGGGTGATTTATTGCGACTTACCCAAAATAATATAAAGGATGAAAAAATAGTTACCTATATGCAGAAGGTAAGAAGGGAAAAACCTTTGGAAATTGATTTACTACCACCCGCAAAAAAGATTATTCAAAAGTACAGGGGTGGGAAATATATTTTACCAAGGATCAGCCAGCAAAAATTCAATGCTTATATAAAAGAAGCCGCAAAAGAAGCCGGATTGACTGAAACCATAATAATGATGGAATTCCCGGACGGAAAAGGAATTGAAAAAACAACGACAAAGGATAAAGAAATACACGCCCATATGACGCGGAAAACATTCGTTTCAATAGCTTGGGAGGCTGGTTATTCTAAATCTGAGATAATGGAAGTAACAGGAATAAAAAATGAAAAAACTTTGGAGAGATATTTAGCCTGAATAATTCATAAAATAAAAATAAATGCGGGTAAATATACTGATATATC
>CAZDWA010000016.1:0-36978 GCA_964509065.1 uncultured Lentimicrobiaceae bacterium | reverse complement strand
TTAAGAACTTATTATTGTTATTTCAAGAGCTTAGGATTTAGACCAGACACTACCCCCTACCGCTCTTTCACATATAACAAACAACAAATCCACACTTTATTTAAAGAAAAAGGTGAATGGGAGAGGTATGTCTAAAAATTAGAAAAATAATGGCATAACCTTGATTCTAATCAGATCCATACCTAAATTCAAAATCCGGAATGGAAAATGGGATGATTAGAAAGAAAATTGTAGGTTTGTGAATTAAACAGGCTATACCAATTCTCTTTAATTTTCCAGTTGTTTTTAGCCTGCTTAATTCATGAATTTAATTTTGAGAAATTTTAAGGCATGAGATGTGAAGCTGTAGCCAACTACTGCGAACAACTCATAACGTATAAAATTGCCAAAATTAAATCAAAATTCATTTTATAATAAACGCTTTTTAAAATTACCACTAAAACCTACTAACACAATGATCATAAGCTTATTACGATAAAGTTAGATTGATAAGCTTATGAATTGGTGAATTATGCAGGTTAGGTTGCTTTGCTATTTGTTCATTTATTCGTTTTTTCTCTCTTGGGTCGTCCGTGTAAATAAAGTATGTTGAGGGTGAGTCAAAAAAGTTGCGAAAAACATAAAATGTCACGGTTGTTCCATTATTTTCTTTGTTCCTAAATATTCCAATGTCATTACCACCATTTGAAATTACTGGAAATTTAAAAGGCAATTCACAAATCCATCCGTTCCAGCTTACATTTGGATTTAATTCTTGATTCTTGACTTGTTCAACAATTTCATTTCTTCTGGTTTCAAGTATAAACCAGTCTATTTTTTCTATTACTATATTGGTTTTATGTCGGTAAAGTGTTAAAATAAAAAGTAACGAGAATGTAGCAAGCTTTGCAATCCGAAGTTTGGTTAATGTGTTTCTTTCTTTAACTGCCTTTACCAATTGGATTACTAATAGAACTAATAAGACCAAGCTCATTCCTAACCATATAAATGCTAAAAAGAAAAAATTTATATAGTAGTAATTTAACAAGGTTAAAACAACCCAAACTAGTAATGTCCAAATAAGTCCTTTTTTTGTCATTACATCGGTTTCTAACAACTGGCTATAACATTTACTTACGCAACTAAAATACAACTTTTATAAATGCTGCATCTAAGCATTTCGTAAAATTAGCTGTAAATACTTTAATTCAGCTGTTTGAGCGATGGGTAGCCCCAAAAAACCAAAAACAATTCCGGCTACTGAAGATTATTTTACAATGCTTCCATTTTCGTAGGCTGCATCTACTGTAATAAATCCAAACTTGCCATTTGCATCTTCTGCCATTAGTATCATGCCTTTCGACTCCACACCGCGTAGGTTTCTTGGGCTAAGATTTGCTAATATGATGACTTTTTGTCCAATGATTTTCTCCGGATCGTATTGTTCGGCTATTCCGCTTACCACGGTTCGCTTGTCAATGCCGGTATCGAGCGTCAGCTTCAACAGCTTTTGGGCTTTGGCTATCTTTTCGGCTGCAATAATCGTTGCCACACGGAAGTCGAGCTTCGTGAAATCATCATAGCTGATAAGTTCTTTTTGAGCCGGTAGCTGCGGCTTGTTCAGCTCTTCGTTTGCTTTACGTGTCTCATGCAGTTTATTCAATTGTGCTTCGATAACGGCATCTTCAATTTTTTCAAAAAGATAGCCGGGCTTACCCAATTGATGACCTGCGGATAACAGCTGTTGATTTTTGGCATCATGCCAGTTTAAGCCTTGCAGCTGTATCATTTCAGACAAGCGTACTGCAGTAAAAGGTAAAAATGGCTCACTTAAAATTGAAAGCTTGGCTACAATTTGCAGCGAGACTGCCAAAATCGTCTTTACGCGCTCCGGATTTTCTTTAAACAGCTTCCAAGGCTCGTTTTCAGTCAAATATTTATTGCCTAATCGTGCCAGATTCATGAGCTCACCAAGTGCTTCGCGGAACAAGTATTTTTCTAATGCTTGCCCGATTTTATCGGGGAACAAATCAATTTGCTTAAGCACTTCGATATCCTTTTCACTCAAATTTTCCAGCGGAGGTACGATGCTGTCAAAATATTTTTGAGTAAGTACCAACGCACGATTTACAAAGTTTCCAAAGATTGCAAGTAGCTCGTTATTGTTACGCGCTTGAAAATCCCTCCAAGTAAAATCGCTGTCTTTTGTTTCGGGCGTATTTGCTGCTAATACATAACGCAATACATCTTGTTTGCCCGGAAACTCTTCTAGGTATTCATGTAGCCATACAGCCCAGTTGCGTGAGGTGGAAATCTTGTCGTTTTCGAGGTTTAAAAACTCATTTGCCGGTACATTATCTGGTAAAATAAAGCTTCCTTCGTGGCGCAGCATGGCGGGGAAAATGATACAATGAAACACGATATTATCTTTTCCGATGAAGTGTAGCAGCTTGCTATCCTTGCTTTTCCAATAGGGCTCCCAGTCTTTTCCTGTCTTTTCTGCCCATTCGCGTGCTGCGGAAATATAACCGATAGGCGCATCAAACCATACATAAAGCACTTTTCCGTCTGTTCCTTCGAGCGGCACTTTAACCCCCCAATCTAGGTCGCGTGTCACGGCGCGAGGCTGCAGCCCTTGGTCAATCCATGACTTGCATTGACCGTATACATTTGTTTTCCAATCGTGTTTATGACCCTTTATAATCCATTCCGTAAGCCATTCTTCATCCTGATTAAGAGGCAGATACCAATGTTTGGTTTCTTTCAGTACGGGCGCATGTCCACTTAGTGTGGAGCGTGGATTTTTCAATTCGAGCGGGCTGAGTGAGCTGCCGCAATTTTCGCATTGATCGCCATAGGCCTTTTCATTTCCGCAATGTGGACAGCTTCCGACGATATAACGGTCGGCAAGAAACTGACGGGCTTCTTCATCATAATATTGCTTGGAGGTTTTTTCTTCAAAAACACCTTTTTCATAAAGCTTTTTAAAAAATTCCGATGCCGTTTCGTGATGTATTTGTGCGGAGGTACGTGAATAAACATCAAACGAAATACCGAATTTTTCAAATGAATCTCGAATCAGTACATGATATTTATCCACCACTTCTTGCGGGCTAATTCCTTGTTGGCGTGCTTTGATAGTAATCGGCACTCCGTGTTCATCGGAGCCGCCTATAAACAATACATCGACACCCTTGAGGCGAAGATAGCGCACAAAGATGTCGGCAGGCACATATACGCCGGCAAGATGACCGATATGAACAGGACCATTTGCATAAGGAAGAGCAGAAGTGACGGTATAACGTTTGAAATGACTATTTTTGGTTTCCATTTAAATTACGATTTGGGTCAAAAAAATTTCGACAAAGTTAACCAAACCTTTTTTATGATAACTCCAAAAAAACTGCAAATTGGTGGACTGCTAGCATTTGCATCTCCTGCGAAAAGTATTGGACGTGAAAGCGTAGTAGAAGCTGTTCGGCTCTTGCATGAGTTTGGCTTTCGGTATCGGCTCGATGAGGAGGTATTTGCCACATACCATCAGTTTGCCGGCGATACGGCATTACGTACCAAGCATTTTCAACAACTTCTTGATGATCCTGAACTAGATGCCATAATTTGTATGAGAGGCGGCTATGGCAGCCTTCAAATTGTTGATGCTCTTGATTTTACAGTATTTCGCGAACACCCAAAATGGATAGTGGGATATAGTGATATCACGGTATTGCATGCACGCCTTCAGCGCGAAGGCTTTGAAAGTCTGCATGCGACTATGCCGATTAACTTTACTACCAACAGCCTTGAAAGTCTCCAAAGCCTTTTTGCGCATCTTCAAGGAAATCGCTTAAATTATGAAATTCCCACACATGCGCTGAATCGCTTTGGCATAGCAAAAGGGCAATTGGTGGGTGGAAATCTTTCAATATTATACAGCCTTCAAGGCTCGAATTTATTTCCTGACTGCCGCAATAAAATCCTTTTTATTGAAGATCTAGATGAATATTTGTATCATATCGACCGAATGATACTCAGCTTAAAGCGTGCCGGCTGCTTCAATCAGCTTGCAGGCTTAATTGTAGGCGGCATGACCGATATGAAAGACAATGATATTCCTTTTGGCATGCAGGTCGAAGAAATTATTGCTTCACAGCTTGCTGATTTTGACTTTCCCATTGCTTTTGGATTTCCTGCCGGACATATTCCCGACAATCGCTCTCTTATTTTGGGTCGTCAGCTTGAATTACACGTGAATGCGGAAAACACTACACTGGTTTTTGATGAAAAACACTAAACCTGCATAATTTACCAATTCATAAGCTTGTCAATCTAAATTTTTGCCAAGCCGATACTGCTCAAGTTTGTGAATTGCTTAATTCCTTATATTTGCTTCTTGCAACTGTGCTTGCATCATTAAAAAAAACAAAAATGGCAGATCATAATGAACTGGGTAAAGCCGGTGAAGAAATGGCGTTACGCCATATACGCTCTATGGGCTATTCCGTGCTTGAAACCAATTGGCGCTTCGGAAGAGAGGAAATCGATATCATTGCAAAAGACGGCGATATGCTGGTAATTATCGAGGTAAAAACGCGTGCTACCGACTGGTTTGGTGAACCGGAATTTTTTGTTTCAAAGTCAAAACAACGCACTTTGATACGGGCTGCCGAGGCTTATATCATAAAAAAAGACTTGGATGTAGAAACCCGCTTCGATATTATTTCCGTTATAATTACTGCAGCTAAAAAGACTGTAAATCATATAGAAGACGCTTTTTATCCTACCCTATGAGTCAGAAAATTAATTTTTGGCAGCAAATTTGTTATTGAAATCAACAACTCGGATATAATAATTTAATCTGAATCAGTTGAATGCATGCTGTTTCGTTGCTTTTCCGTATTTTCGCGCTTTAAAAATCTATGAAACAGCTTTGGAGTTTGGTGGTTTTTGAATTGAAGCTGCCTCATTCTCCAACATGCAGTTTAATGGTTTATTATCAGATTTAAATTTACATCAGTAAGGAATTTATAATGGAATACCGGTTTACAGAAGTTGAAAAAAAATGGCAGAAATACTGGCAAGATCACAAAGTTTATAAAGTGAATATTGACCACAGTCGTCCAAAATTTTATGTGCTTGATATGTTTCCCTATCCTTCGGGTGCGGGCTTGCATGTGGGCCATCCGCTAGGTTATATAGCTTCAGATATTTATTCGCGCTACAAAAGGCTCAAAGGCTTTAATGTGCTACACCCGATGGGTTATGATGCCTACGGACTTCCGGCGGAACAATATGCCATTCAAACAGGTACGCATCCGGTAATAACCACCAATAAAAACATTGCGCGCTATCGCGAGCAGCTCGATAAAATTGGATTTTCATACGATTGGGACCGTGAAGTACAAACTTGTGACCCGGACTATTATAAATGGACCCAGTGGACATTTATTCGCTTGTTTCACTCTTGGTATGACCAAAAAACTCAAAAAGCACAGCCCATCGAAGCGCTGATTGAAATTTTTGAGCGAGAAGGCAATTCAAAAGTGGAGGCAGCCGGTGGTGATAGCATGCTTTTTTCGGCAGAGCAATGGAAAAGCATGTCAGAAAAAGAACAGCAGGAGCAGCTGATGCATTATCGATTGGCATACTTGGATGACACCCTTGTGAACTGGTGTCCTGCTTTGGGAACAGTACTTGCCAATGATGAAGTCAGCGAAGGTCTTTCAATCAGGGGAGGACATCCTGTTGAGCGTAAATCAATGAAACAGTGGCTATTACGTATAACTGCTTATGCCGATCGCTTACTTGAAGGTTTAGATACAATCGATTGGAGTGATTCATTAAAAGATATTCAACGAAATTGGATTGGAAAATCAACCGGAGGATCTATTTCATTCCCTATTCAGGATTTTGATGAGCAAATTGAGGTATTTACCACTCGACCGGATACGATTTTTGGTGCCACATTTATGGTGCTTGCTCCCGAGCACGAGCTTGTAGAGAAAATTAGCTCGGAAGCTCAAGCCGAAGAGGTGGCAGCTTATGTTCAACGTACAAAAAACCGTTCGGAACGGGAACGTATGATGGAAGTCAAAAAGGTAAGCGGCTGTTTTACGGGCGCTTATGCCATAAACCCCTTTACCGAAAAGCCAATTCCAATCTGGATAGCCGATTATGTATTAATGGGTTATGGAACGGGAGCAATCATGGCTGTTCCTGCACATGATAGCCGCGACTTTGCCTTTGCACGTCATTTTGAACTACCTATTATTCAGGTTATTGCGGAAAAAGGCGAAGAGCCTGTAGATACAGCAGAATGGGAGAACTCCTATGATGCCAAAGACGGAATTGCAATAAATTCAGGCTTCATAAATGGCTTGGAAGTAGCCGATGCAATTGATGCGGTAGTTAAAGAAGCCGAAAAGCGTGCTATCGGAACGGCTAAAATCAATTATCGCCTGCGCGATGCCATCTTTAGCCGCCAACGTTATTGGGGTGAACCTTTTCCGGTATATTACAAAGACGGCATGCCGTATACTTTGAAAGAGGAAGAGCTGCCGCTTGAGCTTCCCTTGGTGGATGCGTTTTTACCTACCGAAACGGGTGAGCCGCCGCTTGCACGAGCCGAAAACTGGAAATCTGCAGAAGGTTATCCTCTGGAAACCAATACTATGCCCGGATTTGCCGGGTCGAGTGGTTACTATCTGCGCTATATGGATCCACGAAATAATGAACGTTACTTTTCAGAAGAAGCAGTAGATTATTGGGAAAATGTAGACCTTTATATCGGTGGTGCCGAACATGCTACCGGACACCTTATTTACTCCCGCTTTTGGAATATGTTCCTTTATGATATCGGCTTGGCAAAGAAAGAAGAACCATTTAAAAAGCTGATAAATCAAGGAATGATACAAGGACGCTCCAGCCTTGTATACCGCATCAATCCTGAAAAAATGGCTGAATATGTGCTTTGGGAGGTATTGAAAGACGGTAAGCTGGGCGCAAAATTTGAAAAAGGCTTTAAATCCGGGACAAGGCGTTTTGACTTTCATGCACCTGAGCATCGCCTAATTATCGAGATTAAACGCCAAGAGTCATTAGAAAAAGTTGCTTTTGCCTATGAAAAATGGGCTGAGGAAAACAATTATCGCTTGCTCTTAATTCCAATACGTGACTTTGTCGATCAGCGTGAAAACATTATTGAACGAATTAAAGATGCCATTGCCGGTAAGGAGGTAGCTGCTTTTGTTGAAAAAGAAGGCATGGAACTGATTCCTGCTTTTGTTTCAAAAAACATTCCCGGCAGAGAAGAATATTCAACACCCATTCATGTGGATATAAGCTTGGTAACTAATGATATATTAGATATTGAAGCTTTTAAACAATGGCAGCCTCATCTGAAAAACGCCAAATTTGTGCTGGAGGATGACAAATATGTATGTGGTTTTGAGGTTGAAAAAATGTCAAAATCCAAATTTAATGTGCAAAATCCGGATGAGCTAATTGATAAATATGGTGCCGACACCTTGCGTATTTATGAAATGTTTTTGGGACCTATTGAACAGTCTAAACCTTGGGACACACAAGGTATAGAAGGAGTATTTCGCTTTATTCGTAAGCTTTGGCGCTTGTTCCATAATGAAAAGAATGAGTTTTTCTTGTCTTCGGATGCGCCTACCGATGCCGAGTTGCGCGTATTGCATAAAACAATACGTAAAGTAGAAGATGATATCGAACGTTTTTCATTTAATACAGCTGTTTCGGCATTTATGATTTGTATTAATGAACTCACCGATTTAAAATGTAATAAACGAGACATATTGTTGCCCTTAACGATTCTTGTCTCTCCCTATGCTCCTCATATTGCCGAAGAGTTATGGCATTTGGCCGGAAATGAGGATTCTGTTGTAAATCAACAGTTTCCAATAAGCGAAGAACGCTATCTAGTGGAAGATTCTGTTTCTTATCCTGTTTCATTCAATGGTAAAACACGATTTAAAATCGAGCTTGCTGCCGATATGAGTACCAAGGAAATTGAAGAAGCTGTTTTAGCTGCCGAAGAAACAAAAAGGTGGACGGAAGGAAAACAAGTACGTAAAATTATTGTTGTACCTCAACGTATTATTAACATTGTGCTTGGATGATTTTGAGAAATCCAATGATATCATTAAAAAAAACTGTTTTATTGCTTGCTAGTTGCTTGCTGGTTACGCTTGTAGCCAATGCACAAAGCTATCGTCAGCATCCCAATGAAGCATTTGCCGAGAACGAATTTTTGCGATATAGAGTGTATTACAGCTCCTTGTTAACCGGCAATGTCACTGCTGGTGAAGCTACTATTTCGGTAAATGCAAGCAAAAAAGAGTTTTTTGGTCGTCCGGTAATGCAGGTGGTAGGCGAAGGAAGAAGCAAAGGAGCTTTTAATTGGTTTTTTAAAGTGAGGGACCGCTTTGAATCCTATATCGACAAAGAAGCGATGATACCTTTTTTGTTTGTACGCCGTACGCGCGAAGGAGGCTATAAAAAGGATGACGAAGTATATTTTTATCCCGAACAAAAACTTGCCATAAGCCGCACCGCACGCAAATCCATACCCGAAAATACCCATGATTTTGTGTCGGCTTTGTTTTTTATGCGTACGCTTAATCTGAGCGACTTTGATGCAGATAGTAGTTATTATGTGGATTTTTTCTTGGACGACTCAGTTTATGTGAGCAAGATAAAATACATGGGCACTGAAAACATACGTACGGAATTAGGTGCGTTTCGCTGCCTGAAGTTTGCACCAATGATGGCAACGGGTAATGTGTTTGCGGATGCTTATCCAATGTATGTGTGGGTTACGGACGATAAAAATCACTTACCCATCTTGGCAGAAACAAAAGTGATTGTCGGAAGCGTAAAGATGGAAATGCTCGAATATAAAAACCTGAAAAACCCACCTTGGGCACGACTGCGAGACTGATTTTAATTTTTTGGCCTGAATTTTGTCGTAAACACTAAAGGAAGCACTGCTTTCCCTATCGTTATATTTTTAAGTGAATAAACATGAAGAATATCCCTTCTATTGTAAAAACCGGATTTTTAGTTGCTATAATTATGATGCTGACACCTGCTTTTGATAGTCCAGATAACTCCAAAAACTATGAAAGTTTGTGGAAAGAGGTTGAATCTATGAACCAAAAAGGATTACCAAAATCGGCTTTGGAAAAGTTAGAAGCCATTCAGCAGCTTGCCACAGCAGAAAAGAATTATCCGCAACTTATAAAAGCAAATATTTATCAATATGGATTATTTCAAAGCTTTGAAGAAGACCATTTGATAAAAGCTATTGAAAATGCGCAAGCCCTTCTTCCAATTTTGGAAAGCCCCGCAAAAGAGCTGATGCATTCGATTACTGCTGAGCTATATTGGTTTTACTATCAGCAAAACAGATATAAACTACTTGAAAGAAGCGCGGTTGCAATGGGGGATATGCCCGATATTCGAGAGTGGGATATTACTCGTCTGCGCGATACAATTGAATTGCACTATGCCCTCAGCCTAGGTTCACAAGCCATATTAGATACCGTTCCTTTGAAACAATATCGCCCTATTTTACACAAGGCTGAAGAGGAAGCATGGGAGATTCAACCCGGTTTGTTTGGCTTCGTTGCTTCAAGGGCTTTAAACTATTATATGACAAAAGATGCAGCCCTTCAAGATGCCATAGCCGACAAAGCCTTGGAAGATGAAAGCCTTTGGCAATCGGCAGCATTTTTTGCCGCCATGAAGCTTCCAAAAATGGAATCGGCTCACCAACACATACTGAGTATTTTTCAACAAATATTAGCTTCCAATCTGCGTCAACAGCAAAATGAAGCACTGATTTATAATGAAATACAGCGTTTTAAGTATTTGAAAAACCATTTTCATGACAATAAAACCGCTGATTCGCTTTATTTACACGGTTTAGAACAATTGCAATTACGAAATGCAGGAATTGCGGCTTCTACCATGGTAGCAGCAGAACGGGCTTCCTATCTTTTACAAAAAACTTCTACTCTTGTTCCGGATAGCCTTGCTGCAGCCAAAGCATTGGAAATATGTGATCAAGCCATGATTGCATTCCCTGAGAGCAGGGGAGCAAAACGCTGTAGAGTTTATAAAGATCAAATTTTGGAAAAAAGCTTGTATCTAAGCATGCAGCGCGTGGAGCTGCCCGAGCAAGCCATTGCCGCACGCCTTGAATACCGTAATATTACAAAGCCCGGATTTCGCATCATTAAGATAGAAAGTGAAGCTTTAGAAGCTATAATGGCTGAGCCGGATGAAAAGATACGCATGTCTAAAATGCTTGCTTTGACTCCTTTACATGAATGGTCTCTAGAGTTTGATTTTGAAGCAGATTATGCCACACATTCTACAATTATTGAACTTCCTGCATTACAAAATGGACTTTATTTATTGCTTACTGCCGAAGAATCTAAGTTTGTGTTAGGAAATGCAGTCGGATTTAGTAGTTTTCAAGTAAGCCGACTGAGTTTTGTTCAAAATAAACGCAGCAACGGAAATCTGTTTTACGTATTGGATAGAGAAAGCGGAAAAGCCCTTGCCAATGTTGACGTACATATTATCACGCGTGATTATGATTATGCGAAACGGAAGCATATCGCGGTAAAGCGTATGCAGCTGAAAACCGAAAAAGATGGAAGTTTTGAAGTAAATCCCGGAACTCATCTTCCTGCGAATCAGGCATTTTATGTAGATTTATTAACTAAAAACGACACACTCTACAGCGATAACTACTTTGATTTGTATGTTCGTAAACCCAACACACGCACACAAACCAAGTCGTGGTTTTTTACCGATCGTGCCATTTATCGCCCCGGACAAACCGTATATTTCAAAGGCATCCTCCTTGAAAAAGAAGGAAGTGAAGCCGAATGGGAATTGAAAAAATCGGAAAATACAAAAGTTCGCTTTTTAGATGTCAATCATAAAGAAATCAGCACTCAAAATCTTCGGACAAATGAATTTGGCTCGTTTGAAGGAATGTTTACAATCCCCCAAAACTTGCTTAGTGGACAAATGCAGCTTCGAAACGAATATGGTTCGGTATATATCAGAGTCGAAAACTATAAACGTCCTTCTTTTGAAACTATTTTAGATAAAGCGGAAGAGCAGTACAGTTTAAACGAACAAATCACCTTATATGGTCAAGCAAGAGCTTTTGCAGGCTATGGTTTGGATAATGCAGAAGTGCGTTATAGCGTGGAGCGTAGGCAAAACTTCCCATATTGGCCCTGGTGGAGGGGCTTTCCGCCTATTTATCAAAGCAGTAAACAAATAGCGGAAGGTAAGACGCATACAGCTCAGGATGGTAGTTTTTCAATCAGTTTTGTTGCCGCACCGGATGCCGAAGCATCAAAAAATGAACATATTACCTATACATACACAGTCACTGCCGATGTAATTGACCGGAATGGGGAAACACGTAGCAGCCAAACGTATATACGGGTTGGAAACGTATCGCTGCTCATGAAAACCAACTTGAAAGAGGTTGTTCCGAAAGATCGGATTAGTGAAGCGACTCTTTCATTGACAAATTTACAGGATAAGCCGGTAAATGCCATGGTTTCAATGCGCTTTTATTTGGTTAAACCACCAAAACGACTGCTGCGCCCTGCACTTTTGGATGAAACGGATAGAGAATATATAAGTAAAGATGAGATGGAAAAGCTCTTTCCGCTCGATCATTTTGTGTTAAAAGGTGAAAATCTAGAAGAGCAAAAAGAACTTGTTCACGAAAGCAAGCAGTTTGTAAATGGTAGTGCAATGGTTTTCCCGGAAGATATATCTTCATGGCCCGAAGGAAACTATATTGTGGAATTTGTTGCTGATGATGACAAAGGCAGGGAAGTGAAGCTGGAGCAGAACTTTTTATTGTTCGATACAAAATCTAAGAATGTAGCCGGCAATGAAACTGCTTGGTTTTATTTGGACAAAGCTACCGCTGAACCTGGAGACACCATTACTTTGTATATTGCCTCAGCAGCATCTGATAATCGTGTTTTAGTTGAAATTACTGCTGCAGATGAGATTCGCTACAGCGAGTGGCATCGCGTAAACAAGCGAAAAATTACAATACCCTATATTGTAAAAGAAGAAGACAGGGGACAGCTTCAGTTTCAAAGCTTAATGGTACGTCATAACAGGCAACATCAGTTTGTTTCGATGGTTGATGTGCCTCATAGCAATAAAAACTTGGATATCACTCTTGAAACAGTGCGTGAAAAGCTCATACCGGGTGCAGAAGAGAAATGGATACTTCATATCCGAGGAAATGATAAAGAAAAAGTAGCTGCTGAGCTGCTTGCGTCTATGTATGATGCCTCTTTGGATCAATTTACACCCCATCAATGGCAGTTTTCCACGATAAATCATAAAGCAGCAGCTTACCGATGGATGTATGACAATGGTTTTTTACTGCATGCAAGTCGTCCCTTATACAGCAGCATTGCACGTGATTATTATATTGATCACTTGGATGAAATTCGTTTGAATTGGTTTGGGTTAGACAGCTATAATATGTATTTGTGGGGTAATGGTCGCATTGCTCCAATGATGGCGCGCAAGGAAATGAGCGTGCAAGCAGCTGATGGACTACGATCATCAACAAGTGGAATGCAGGAAATATTGGATGATTCAGCCGAATTTGAAGAAGAAAGCCAAGCCATTGAAGAGCTGGAAGAGGCGCAGTCGCATATGTTACGTTCCGATTTTAGGGAAACAGCTTTCTTTTATCCACAACTGCGCACGGATGCCAATGGCAATATTCGTATTGAATTTAAGCTGCCTGATGCACTTACAAAGTGGAAGTTGATGTTACTTGCACATACACAAGACTTAAAATCAGGGCTTAACACCTATACATTTGAAGCATCCAAAGACTTGATGATAGTGCCTAATCATGCCCGCTTTTATCGCGAAGGCGATACTGCTTGGTTTGCTGCCAAAGTGGTAAATATGGGTGATAAAAACCTGAATGGCATTGCAAGTATTGAGCTGAGAGATGCTGTTACCAATGAGTTATTGCCCCTTGTTCAAACCCAACAACAATTAGCGGTTGCCAATCTACAAGCGGGCCAAAGCAAAGAAATCAAATGGAAGGCGGTAATAAGTGCATCTTCGCGTTTACTTGCCGTGAAATATAGTGTTTCGGCAGGAACATATGCCGATAGCGAAGAACAATGGATTCCTTTGCTTCCTTCGGGAATTATTGCAAGAGAAAGCTTGCCGATGGCAGTACCCGCAAACAGCAGCCGCAGCTTCGACTTTAAGTCCATCACAAATCCTGTTGATGGAGAAAATAATTTACGCCTTGTGCTGCAATATACCAATCATCCGGTATGGTATGCCATTCAAGCATTGCCTTATCTGCAGCAGCAAGAAAACGCTTCCATTGACCTAGTGTTTAACCGCTTTTATGCCAATAGCCTTTCATCCTATGTTGCCGCATCAATTCCAAATTTGATGCAGCTGATAAAAAGCTGGGAAACAGAGGGTTCTGATGCATTATTATCCAATTTGGAGAAAAACCCGGACTTAAAAGCCATTGTGTTGGAAGAAACGCCTTGGGTAATGGCTGCTGCGGATGAATCCGAGCAAAAGCGTGCTTTAAAGGTATTGTTCGACATCAATCGCATGCAGTATGAGCGTCAAAATACATTGCAAAAGCTTGCTGACGCACAGCTGCCGGATGGTTCGTGGCCTTGGTTCCCGGGCATGCGGGGCAATAGTTATACCACACGAAATATTGTTTTGGGCTTGGGACGCTTGATGGATCTGATGCCGGATTTGGCTAAAGACCCGGTCTTGCAGAATGTCACCAATAAGGCATTGCAATACCTTACAGAAGAAATGCTGAAATCATATAAGAAGCTGGAAAAGGAACAGCAGTTAAAATCGTATCAGATTAGCTCATATATGGTGGATCAGTTAATGATTTACAGCTATTTCCCGAACTATAAGATGGATAAATCGAGCGAACAAGCAGCTGTTTTCTTCATGGATAAGCTTTCTGCCGGATGGCTGAAACTAAGCTTGGACAATCAGGCTAAAGCGGCATTGGTGTTATTTAGGGGTGCTAAAAAAGAACAAGCCGAAGCAGTGCTTCGATCATTAAAAGAGAAGTCGCTTTCGAATGAAGCTTTGGGTGTGTACTGGAAACATCAAAAGTTTGGAACTGCATCTGCAATTGAAAGCCAAGCGATAATGATTGCTGCCTTTAGTGAAATAACTCAAGATATCCCTTTGATTGATGGTATACGCCAGTGGTTGTTGGTAAATAAGCAGACAAATCGTTGGCCTAGTGCGCGCGCTACCTCCGAAGCGGTTTTTGCTTTGCTTCAGAATGGCACGCAATGGGTTGACGGTCAGAAGCCGGCTCAAATTAGTTTGGGTGGGCATGCCTTGAGCTTTGAAAATGCCGAAGCAGGATCCGGTTTTGTGGAAAAGCAATGGTCGGATATCAAAGCTGAATTAGGTAAAGTAGAAATTGTGAATCCGAATCCGGTAATGGGCTGGGGTGGTTTATTCAGGGAATATAGTGTATCCTTGGATAATGTAAGGGAGTCGCAAACAAATCTTCAAATAAAGCGCGAATTGCTTATCAATAAGGGAAATGCAACTGCTCCTGTTTGGCAAGTAATAAACTCCCACAAGTTGTATGCAGGCGATCGAATAAAAGTACGCTTGGTAATAGAAACAGATCGTGATATGGAATTTGTGCATCTGCGTGATATGCGTGCTGCGGCATTTGAGCCGAAAACAAACTTATCCGGATATAAATGGAATGCTGAATTATCTTATTATGAGGCGATTGGAGATTTATATACCGACTTCTTTTTTGATTATTTGCCAAAAGGGAAATATGTATTGGAATATCATCTTATTGCAATGCAACAAGGGGATTTTGCCCATGGATATGCAAACCTGCAAAGCTATTATGCGCCGGAAATGTCTGCCAACAGCAAAGCTTTACGTGTAAAAATTCACACAAAAGACTAAGCCGTGAAATAGCCTGCTTAATTCATGAATTATGCAAGATAGATGAATTCGGCAGTGTGGTTTATTATTGTTCGTCGAGCAGCATTAAGATATGTGCTGCCGACCAACTAAAATTAGATGCATTGAGCCCATTCCCGTTCAGCGGATGATAATTTTCGTAAATCGGTCCGTTGGCGGTTAATCCGTTTGCATTTTTAAGGAGTTTGTGAAAGAGCGAAGCTGCTGCATCCTCAAATCCATAGTTTTGTAATCCTTTGATGCCGAAATAAAACTGGTCGAGCCAGACAGGGCCCCTCCAATAGCCTCGCAAAGGATTAAAATCCGGATGATCTGCAGTAAAGGTAGGCAGAGGCACCAAGGTATTGAATTTGTTCGGGTTTAGCATCGTATGCATAACTGCTTCAGCTTGTTTTTTTGTTGCGACTTCAGCCCAAAGGGGTATCCAGCCTTCGGGTCCTTCCGCTACAATTAACTCGCTTGTCCCCAGCTTTTTATCATAAAAGTAATTATGCTTTTCATGATAAAAACTGCGGATAATGTTTCTTTTCAAATGCTTTGCTTCCTTTTCCCATGCTTTTGCTTCTTTTTTGTTTTCTAAAACTTCTGCAAGCTTTGTGAGATAATTTTTTTCGGCAAAAAGATAGGCATTCAAGTCAACGCTTTCTTGATTGAACGACCATGCGTTTGATGCATTTTGTACTAATTCCGCGTTATCGAATCGAACGGCATTGTCCATTCCGCTTTCCCAAGCGGCGGCGATATGGCTACCGTCTGTGGAGCCATATTCACATAATGCATTTCCGTCATTATCGCGTTGCGCATACCACCAATGGTGATAGCGGACAAGTTTTGGATACATTTCTTCCACAAACTGCAAGTCGTTTTGTCTTTGATATAATTCAAAAACTGCCCATGCTGCCAAAGGCGGTTTGGTATCGCGCCAATTGTTTTCAGCTTTATCCGTATAAATGCAATCGGCTATCATACCATATTCATTCATGTAGTCAAACATGCTTAATATGGTGTTTTTGGCTAATTCGGGATGAAAATAACTTAATCCGACTGCTTGTTTCCATGAATCCCAACTCCAAAAGCCATAAAATCCTTGATAAGAGGAAGATGGGAAGATGCCATCGTGTAATAAATCTTTTGCAGCCGAGCGCCAGTTTGTAATCAAGGTGATGATGGCTTTGACAGCCAATGGTTTAAGTGTATCATTCAGATTCGGAACATGCTTAAAGTAAGATGATAAATAGCCGTTCCAGCGAATTTCATTGGCAATAAGTTGAGTTTCGAAACTTGAAATATTAACCGGTAATTTTGTTATTTGCTTATCGTTTCCGTGTTGAAACAGTTGTGAAAGCACAAAAGATAGTGTTTCTTCCGGCTTTAAACTATAAGTCCCGAATGAAGCATAATATGAAAGTGAATCCTGCTGAAGTGAAACTTCCCTATCAAAATCCAAACTAAAATAATTGTCTGAATCATGCATTTGGAATACCAATCCGGAAGCGGAAGATTTTAAATGTCCCAAGTCAAAAAATTCGGCAGTAAATCCAATTTCAATTTCACGCTCTTGTGCCGAACGATTTATTAATTCGGTTTTTTGCATTGCCTGCCGATTGCTTGTAAAAATAAGTTGTTGTTTTATCAGTAACTCATCAATTTCCAGCTCTTGTACAAGCATGCCCGGAAAATACTGTTGCGAAATGATTGCTTTTGATAAATCAATGGGTTTTCCATTTTCTGAAAGCGATAAAAGGGCAGCCGAATTTGAAATCCATCTTCCGTTTAAATCCATTACCAAAGGACCGCTGAAGCCGCCATAAAACTTTTCGGATTTTGGGAGGGAATAGGCATGCCAAGCACCCAAATCACTGAACATATTAACCCGAATATAGTTTGGCCGGATACTGTCAATGCGCAAATCAAGTAGATTATTAAACTGTTCTCGTTCAAGGGGCTGACCAGTTACTGCAATGCCCAAAAACAAGAATAAAGGAATAAATACTCGCTTAATTTTTATATGGTTCATCATGAAAAACAATTTGTAATAACCGCTAAGGGGATGTCAAAAAGAACAAATATGCATATTATTTTTTGACCTGACAGACTTCATTCAACCAATTATTTTGGATTTAATGTGTAATGCGAATGATTCTATCAAACAAAGGCTTCATTATGTTTCCTTTGGCAGGCAATCCAGCTTGAATAATCAAGCAATATTTCGTAATTTTGCACAAAATTCTGTAGGCATGAATTTTTTGTTAAAGCCTGATAATTAATGTTCTAATAATATATTTAAAATGAAGATGAAACAATTTTCACAAACAATTTTTATGGTGGAGCCGATTGATTTTCGATTTAATGCGGAAACGGCTGTAAACAATTATTTTCAGATTCAAACCGATGAGGCACACGACAGTATTCAGCAAAAAGCGCTTCGTGAATTCAACGATATGGTTGCCAAGCTTCGTGAGAAGGGTGTGAATGTGATTGTATTACAAGACACACCAAACCCACACACTCCTGATTCAATTTTCCCAAATAACTGGATTACTTTCCACGAAGACAACAGAGTGGCTTTATATCCCATGTTTGCTCAAAATCGTCGTGTAGAGCGTCGCACCGATGAGGTATTACAACTTCTTGGCAAGCACGGATTTAGCACGGATAAGCTTGTGGATTATACTGCTTCGGAAGAAAATAATATTTTCCTTGAAGGAACGGGTAGCATTATTTTGGACAGGGTAAATAAAATTGCTTATGCGGCACTTTCTCCTCGTACGGATAAAGCGCTTTTTGAAAAGTTTTGTGATGATTTTCAGTATAAAGCCGTTGCATTCGAGTCAAATCAAACAGTAAACGGTGAGCGCATGCAGATTTATCATACCAATGTGGTCATGTGTGTAGCTGATGAATATGCCGTGATTTGTTTGAGCACAATTGATAATGCCGATGAGCATAAAATGGTAGTGGATGTATTGGAAGGCTCAGGAAAAGAAATTATTGATATCACGGAGGAGCAAATGCATAAATTTGCAGGAAACATGCTTCAAGTGGGCGGTGCCAACGATTCAAAATATCTTGTAATGTCGCAAACTGCCTTAGAATCTTTGACCAAGGAACAAATTGATACCATAGAAAAATACAATCCCATTATTGCTGTAGATATTGACACCATTGAAACCCAAGGTGGAGGTAGTGCACGCTGTATGATGGCTGAAGTATTTTTACCGAAACAAGCTTAAAAACAGCTAATTGACATAGCTGTCACACAAATAATTCAAAGGGGGTGCAACACATTATTGTACTCCCTTTTTTGTTTTATTAGACAAGATTAAATCCGATAGGCACAAAAAAAGCTGCCCAATTAGGCAGCTTTTCGAGATATATTATTTCACTTAGATTAAAATCCCAGCTTTTTCAAAATATGTTTTGGAACAGCTTCTTTATTTACAGCAATATTCATGGTTTTATATTCCATAAATGGAACTGATGAGTAGAGATATCCTTCGTATTTATGGTCATCTACTCCCCATGAGTTTTTCACTTTATAATATTTATTTCCTTTTTGGTCTTTTGCAATTCCCACAATCAGCATTCCGTGGTCATCAGTTGTTTCGTAATTATCGTATGCTTTTTGGCGCATTTCGATTGTAATTTTCTTTTCCGGAACAATTTCATCGAAGCTAAACATTGCTTTATTGCGCTCGGCCGGTGTTAGTGCTTCCCAGCGTTCTTTTTCTGTTCCGCTCAGGTCGCTTAAGCTTTCTTCCGGAACGATTGCCAGACCGTTTTTCCATGAGAAACCTCTTTCGCTCACATCGGCTGCCCAGTCAACGGCATAGCCTTTATCGAGGGCATAATCCAATGTTTCCATTAGTTCTTCCAGGCTTACATTATAGGTTTCTTCCCATAGCCAGTTATCCGGAATTTCTTGGATATATGGTTTATAAAGGGGCACATGGCTGTATGCTGTAAGCTGAATAAAATCACTGCCTTTTAAGCCCAGTTCTTTACTGAAGCTTTCGGGGGTGTATTTTTTACCTTCGTATTCAAATTCACTTGGATATTCACCTAAATAAGCATCCAGAATTGCATCAAAGCCTTGTTTCCATACGGGTGTAAGCTTTCTATTGGGGTTTTTGATGATTGCATCCACATATGCTTTTAATACGGCATCCATTTCGCCGTGTGTATGCTTTTCTTCTCCAATCACCAAGCCGGTATAGGCTCCTTCGGGGACGAGACCGTATTTATCCATTACATAAGTCACATCGCAAAATCCGCCTCCGGCTGAGAAATTGATATGCCCATGCAGGCGTACATATTTATCTGCTTTCTCAACATAAGCCTGGCGCACAATAAACATCTCGGATAAGTCAAGCGTGCGACCTGTTTTGCGTAAAATTTCTGCTTCAAGCAATCCAAGAGCGGAAAAACTCCAGCAAGTACCTGAACGGTATTGGTTGGGTACCGGTGTATGAGGAACCTCTTTAACCATTGTAAACTCATAGCCTTCTTTCTTTTCTTTTACTGCTTCTTCTTGAGCCGTAAGCAAAAATGGAAGGAATGATAAGCTCAGCACTAAGGAAAGTACATAATAAAATCGTTTCATAAGAATAGTGGTTTAAAATATTACTTGACAAATATAAAATCAAACAAGCAAAAAGCCAAACATGACAAGTAAAAGGATGAAAATAACAAGCAACTGGAGGCAATTAAGTCCAAAACGTATTTTTTAACAAAAAACTAAGCATTAAGCTGCTTTCGTTTGAAATTTTTAAGACTCGCGCTGCTAAAGGGATGCATAAGTTTTATACCTTTGTGAAAAATTTAGCAATAGAACTATTAATAACTTAACTATATGAATATCAACGAGAAATTTGATTTAATCAGTAACATTGAATTGTTTAGAGGATTAAGTGCTGATGAGATTAAACAAGTTAGCAAGGTAGCAGAATTTACTGTTTTTGAAGAGGGCGAGCTATTATTTAGCGAAAACGCTCCCCGCCAAGACATTTTCTTGGTTGCCGAAGGTAAAATAGAGCTGTTTAAAACCTCTCCATTTGGTGAGGAGCAACGCATCACGCTCTTTGGTAAGCATGACTTTTTAGGTGAAGGTTCATTGATGGATGACTCACCGCACTCCACTTCGGCCAGAGCATTGGAAACCAGTAAAGTTTTAACTTTAAGTAAGGAACTTTGGCGTTCATCGGGTCCCATTGCTTTAGTAGTATTATCAAATATTACCAAAGTGGTTTCACGCCGTATGCGTTATGCCAATGCGCGAATGCTGGGATCAACAACCCAATACGAATCCGGAAAAACACGTCGCGAACATGACTTATTGGGTGAGCGAGATGTTCCGGCTGAGTTTTACTATGGCATTCAAACCTTGCGCGCCATGGAAAACTTTAATATCAGCGGTATAACCCTTAACTTTTACCCTGATTTTATACATGCCTTGGCTATTGTAAAAATGGCGGCAGCAAGGGCTAACCATGAACTAGGACTGCTTACTACTGAAGTGGCAAATGCCATTATCCGTGCATGCCAAGAAATTTTAGATAATAAGTTTCACTCACATTTTGTAGTGGATATGATACAAGGTGGTGCCGGTACATCTACCAATATGAATGCCAATGAGGTAATCGCAAACCGTGCATTAGAGCTGATGGGCAAAGAAAAGGGACAATATGAATTTTGTCATCCCAACAATCACGTAAACTTATCACAAAGTACCAATGATGCATATCCTACTGCCATTAAAATTGCATTAATAAAGGCAAATGAAAAGCTGGTACTTGTTTTACAAGACCTTATCAAAGCCATGCACGACAAAGCAGATGAGTTTAAGTCGGTGCTAAAAATGGGACGTACGCAATTGCAAGATGCAGTACCCATGACTTTGGGTCAAACTTTCCGTGCTTTTGCCGTAACACTTGAGGAAGAAGTGCAGCAGCTGAATAAAATGGCTTCGTTGTTCCTTGAAGTAAATATGGGTGGAACAGCAATTGGAACCGGAATTAATGCCGATCCAAAATATAGCGACAAGGTAATTCCGTATCTGCGAATTATCACCGGTATGGATATCAAACTGGCTCGCAACTTGGTTGAAGCCACTCAAGATACAAGTGATTTGGTAAGTTATTCAAGCAGCTTGAAACGTCTTTCGGTGAAGCTCTCGAAATTGTCAAACGACTTACGCTTGATGTCATCAGGTCCACGTGCCGGATTAAATGAGATAAACCTACCACCTATGCAGCCGGGCAGTACGATTATGCCGGGTAAAGTAAATCCGGTAATTCCGGAAGTGGTAAATCAAATTGCATTTAAAGTGATTGGAAATGACTTATCTATTTCGATGGCTGCCGAAGCCGGACAATTGGAGTTAAACGTGATGGAGCCCGTGATGGTACAAAGCTTATTCCAGTCAATCGAAATGCTGAAAAATGGAATGAAGGTATTAACTGCACGTTGTATTGTCGGAATTACCGCTAACGAAGAACATTGCTTGGCAATGGTACAAAATTCTATTGGCTTGGTAACCGCCTTGAATCCATATATCGGCTATGATGCTTCGAACCTAATTGCCAAAAAAGCTCAGGAAACCGGTAGAAGCGTGTATGATTTGGTACTCGAACAAAAATTATTATCAAAAGAAGAACTGGATAAAATATTAGCTCCTGAAAATATGGTGCGTTAAGAACCGTCTTTTTTTGATTTGTGTAATACAATCGGATACAATTGCATATTTTTGCGCTGCAATTGTATCCGATTTTTTTGTTATATCGGCTCCAATGCCAGTAAAATGTATTTTGAAATCAAGGTGATATGAAAACAGTAATAAGCAAAGCTTTTGTAATTTTAATGATGGTATCGGTATTTGTTGTTTCCTGCAATAAAAAACCGGTTAATAAAATGATTGGAATTTGGGAAGTAGAGCATGTAGATGCCAATTTTGATGAATCGAAGATAAATCCCGCTGCACTTGAGCAGGTGATTGCTACCGAGAAACAAACCAAGTTGAATTTTTCGGATGATAGTACCCTTTTCCTGACAATAGGAGAAACCAATCAAAAAGCTTTTTGGAATCAACAAGATAACAGTATCTTTTTCTTTTTTGATGGTGACCCGCTGAATGTGTATGAATTAGGAAATCTGGTAAACGATAAAATAGAATCCGAATCGGAAACCCCTATAGGCACCATAAAAGTCATTTATACCAAGCAAGCAGAATAATCTTTACGCTTATTGGATACACGGCTTTAGTCGATAAATTCCATACTATATAATATTGCCTCGAGCTGTCGAAGATAATCTCGTTTGGGCTTATTTGGCGCATATACATAGCCTTCCAGGGTGATAAGATGACCGTTTTTAGGATGTATTACGGTATAGGACAAAAATGGACCGGCCATATAATCGCCCACTACATTCCAAACGCCTCTGCTTTCTACTGCGAAATCAGTCACATAATTGGCGGTATTTGTAATAAGTGGCAGTATAAATTCCTTATCAGTTGACATAAATGAGCCGTCTACCGGACCGGGTATATGTTTTTGAACCATTCTGTCACGTCGAGAAATAACACTCTGTGGACTTAAGTCGGCAGTATCTTTATAAGGTGATGTGTAAATGATAAATGCCTGACTAAAGTCGTTGGTTTCTTTACGTATCCACATAAAATCTTCTTCACTCTTGGCAATGAAATATCCTTCGGGGATAAGCATTTTAATTGAAAAACTTGCTGCAAGAGCCTCCATTATTTTTGGATTTGCCGTAGGGCGGAATATTGTAAGCAGACGGTCTCTTTCTGATTGATCGTACAGTAGCCGCAGTCCATCTTTATGCGCATTAAAAGCTTCAACCCAGGTGTTGGCGTCGGGAGCCGTAATTTTTATCACTCGCTGAGGCTTTGCCCATAAGTCAGAACGGGTTTCTACTTCTGCTTCTTCCATGCGAGGATCGTTTTCGATAATGAGAAGATTGCGGTGTTTCTTGAACATATCCGACAAATTCTCGATTTCAATTTGAGATAATTTGTACATGACCTCACTTTGAGTTAATCCGTATTGGTCTTGACCGAAAAATGCACGTATGGCATCTCCCTGCAGCCCATCCCACTGACTTTTATTTTGTGTGACAACCAAAATTTCAGAAGTAGCACCTACTGAGCGGGCAACACGATGCTCCGGCTCATTACAAGCTACAAGCATGAAAGCAAGGAGAAAAAAAATGGCAAAAGAGAAACGAATCGAACGCATGGCTATACAGTTTTTATTCACAAATATACTTCAATATTTGCTTGAAATTATCTAAAAAACACTGTTGCCTTTACAATAACAACAAGTATTTTAATATTCCAACGTCTTGATAATTATTTTTATTGCCGTTGCTACTCCTAAATGTCCGATATATTAACCTACTGTGGCAATCTTTAGCTTTTGTCCGGGAGTGATTTTTGATTTATTGCCTAAATTATTCAGTCGTTTAATTTGGTCTACTGTCACACCGTCGTATTTTCTGGCTATATCCCATAAGGTATCACCACGTTTTACGGTATATGTGATATGTTTTCCATTGGTTTGTTCGGTAGATTTTGCCAGCTGCTCGGGTGGATACACGCGTAGCTTTTGCCCTATATGAATTGTATTGCTTCTAAGATTATTCCATTCTTTTAAATCGGTGATACTGCATTTATAGCGGTTTGCCAGCCCACCTAATGTTTCACCTTTCTTCACCACATGCGTAGAGGATTGGGTTGACCTTGCCACAGGGGCTGAACCACTTTCTTGAACTACTGCTCCTCCCGCGCTATATACAACAAGGCGTTGCCCGATGCGTAAATTGGTTGTACGCAGATTATTCCAAGTTTGTAACTGTTTGACTGTAACGCGGTAACGCTTTGCAATCAGACTAAGATTTTCACCCTTTTTTACAATATGTGTGCTTTGATCGCTGATTTTTTTAACTTCTTCGATTAAAGTTTCTTGCTCAACACCTTTTTTAGTTTTGAAGGCATAAAGAGCTGTTTCGTTATTTAAATACGGTCCAACAAATTCTGAAGGAATCCGGATTATATATGGGTTTTCGCTTGTGGCGGGTATAATTCCTTTTTTAAACTGCGGATTAAAAAACTTGAGATCTTCCAATGGAATATCAAGCATTTCGTTAAGCTGTTCGAATGACAGCAATTCTTTTACTGAAACCGTATCAGTGCCATGCATCATAATGCCGGGGTCTACGGGGTATAAATTATGATGTGAAGCATAATTCATAACATAATTAACGGCAATAAATGCAGGTACATAACCTCGTGTTTCTCGAGGTAAAAAGGGCCAAATACCCCAGTAATTTTTAACGCCGCCGGCACGTCGTATGGCACGATTTACATTTCCTGCTCCGGAGTTGTATGCAGCCAAAACAAGTAGCCAATCATCGTAAATATTATAAAGGTCCAACAAATGTTGGCAAGCTGCTTCGGTTGATTTATAGGGGTCGAAACGGTCATCTACCAAGGAGGTGACTTTTAGGTCATATACTTTTCCGGTACCATACATAAATTGCCATAAACCTTTGGCTCCCATATGTGATCCTGCAGTAGGATTCAGCGCTGATTCTATCACAGCAAGGTACTTAAGCTCCAGCGGGATGTTGTAGCGGTCGAGAAGTTCCTCGAACATAGGGAAATATACGTGCGAAAGCCCCAGCATACGGCTTGTTAAACCGCGTTTTTTAATAGCATATAATTCGATGAAGGTTTTTACATGTTTGTTAAACGTAAGCTCCATCGGTGTTTCGCGGTTAAGATTTGCAATATGTGCTTGATATACACTATCCGAAAAAATCGGCACCTCATTTCGTTGATAACCAAAGATATTTAAGGTAGAAGTGTCGACAATAAGGTTGTTATCACTAAAATATCGAATTTTGTACAAACTGTCCAGCATGCGAACTATCGGGCTGTCATCGGCAAGAAAATCCTCGACTTGTTCTTCAAGAAATTCAATTGAAATCTGTTGGCTGGTATCGGCAACTTGAAAGTGGAGGGTATCATCCAACATTTCATCTTTTTCGGATTGTGCATGTAGTAAAACAGGGAATGCAAGTAATATCAGAACAAGGACTTTAAATTTATTCATAATAAAATAAATGTTGTTTATTGAACAGCATTAGCAGCCGGGTCAATTTTTTATAAAAAGCTGCCGGAATTTATAAATATTTTTAAATGATACGGTAATAAACGAAAGAATTTAGGATTTCTTATTTTGATTCTCATTTTTATCCTGATCATCTTTTCCTTCAATCCCGTCTTTAAACTCCCGAACACCGCGTCCAAGGCCTCGCATGAGTTCCGGTATTTTTTTTCCTCCGAAAAGTAAAAGGACTACCAACACGATAATAATAATCTCTGTTGGGCCAAGCATGCCTAAAAGTATTGTACTTAACATGATGAAATGTTTTTAATTGCTTGCAAATATACAATAAAAATTAGCCGTTGGTCTGTCAGGCTTTATTATCTTTGACGACTATATTTTAAATTAGGAAGGAATACGATGTATTTAAGGAAATTTTTTTTGAAACTCAGTGTTTTTGCAGTTGTTTTAGTTTTAGCTACACCAATTTATTCTCAATGGCATCCGGATTCAGTGCCGGAATACTTCAAAAAGAGGTATTTATCTGAAGAAGAGATGAATACCCCATTAAGGGATATTAATTTCACCGAAACACCACCGCCACCCGGTATTGCACGTATGGTAGGAGAATATGAGCCTATGCAGGCAGTGTTAATTCGCTATCCTTTGGGTATACCGTACAGCCTTATTCGCGAAATGGCAAAAGATATTGAAGTAATTACGCTGGTATCAAGTAACAGTCAAGCAAATACAGTATTAAACTTGTATACCAATAACAATATCAATACGGAAAACTGTTCTTTTTTGGTTGCGCCGACTGATTCATATTGGACAAGAGATTATGGTCCATGGTTTATTTTCGATGGAAATGATGAGCCCGGTATTGTGGATTTCCCATATAATCGCCCTCGTCCAAATGATAATAACGTGATTCCCGTGATAGCTAATCAAATGGGTGTTAACTTATTCGGTATGAATGTGATGCACACCGGGGGAAATATGATGGCTGACGGCTATACTTATGGTGCTTCCACTGATTTGGTATATGATGAAAACAATCTTACACCTCAGCAGCTTGCTGAAAAATTTGAAGACTATTTGGGTATTACCCGCTATGATGTAACGATTGACCCTCAGGGTGAATACATAAAGCATATTGACTGTTGGGGAAAATATCTTGCCCCCGATAAAATCCTCATTGGTGAAGTTCCTCCATCAAATCCACAGTATAATGATTATGAATCTGTGGCCGAATATTTTGCAAATACTCCCTCTGCATACGGTTATCCGTATAAAGTATATCGTGTATTTATGCCAGGTACATATCCTCCAACACCTTATTCTAATTCATTGATATTGAATGATAAAGTGTTTGTTCCCATCAGTGGCAGTCAGCATGATAATGCTGCATTGGAGGTTTACCAAGAAGCCATGCCGGGTTATGAAATTGTAGGAATTCACTTTAATGATTGGTTGAATACAGATGCATTACACTGCCGCACACATGAAATTGCCGATATCGGTATGTTGTATGTGAATCATATGCCTACATATGGTACACAGGCGTGGTCGGATTCACTTTCCATAGAAACAGGTATTAAAGCCTATTCCGGAGCCTCCTTGATTGCCGACAGTCTCAACTTGTTTTATAGCATCAATGGAGGTCCTTATTTGTCGAAGCCTTTAATTGTTAACGAAACAAATAATTGGCAGGCTTGGATTGGTGGTTATGACAGTTTTGATACCGTCCGATATTATCTGGCTGCCGCCGATGAATCGGGAAGAAGCATTAAACATCCGTTTATGGGCGCACACGACCCACATATGTTTGTCATGGAAGAAAAGATTGTAAATGAATTGACAATTCATCCTGACACATTGGTTTTTATGGAGTTGGTTGAGGCTTCTTTTTATATTAGCAATCACAGCAGTGTAGAGGCTCAAATCAATCAAATTGAAAGTTCAAATCCTGAGCTGGTTCAAATGAATAGCTTAGCTGAATTCCCATATACACTGGCTGTTGGTGATTCTTTGGAAGTGCTTGTTGAAGTTATCGAACCCGATTATTCCCTTTTCAATGAAGGTTTTGTGGAAGAAGAGATCACCATAAACTCTTCTTTTGGCAGTTATTCGGTACATATTGAAATATTGGATGATTTAATAAACTTCGCTTCAGAGGTAGTAGAAAAATCAGATGTGAAGCTTATTCCGAATCCGTTTACCGAGGAGCTTGTTGTTGCTATCCCTGCAGCTTATGGTACGGCTTCGATACGTATTGTCGATATGAGTGGCAATACTGTGTATTCATTTGTGAGTTTGCATCAAGATGGGATGCCCTTACAATTTGAATGGAAAGCTGTCCGTAATGATGGGAGCGCATTGCCAAAGGGCATGTATGTGCTGCATTATCGAGATGATAGGCAGACAATATCCAAAAAATTGATACGAAACTAACAACTTGAAAGCAAAAAGCCGGGTAAAATAATTATCCGGCTTTTTGCTGTTTATGTGTTTTTAAGCGGATTAAAGTTTACTCAGCCATTGTTCAATTTCTTCCAGCTGCAAAGCAGGAAGCTCAAGTTTGTTCTTTTTTCGGTATCCGTTCATCTTCTGTTGAATCACGGATGCTTTTTCTTCTTTCATTGCTTCCACGCTCGTGAAGCCTGCTTGGAAAATATGTGTTGCCCAAGCTTCGGGAATTCCGGCTTCAATAAGGGGCTGTGGATTTGCAGCTTTACGTAATTTTTCGGGTCGCATCTGTGGGAAAAACAACACTTCTTGAATGGATGTTTGTCCGGTAAACAGCATTACAAGGCGGTCAATTCCAATACCTAATCCTGCAGTGGGCGGCATGCCAAATTCAAGTGCTCGAATAAAATCTTGATCGATGAACATGGCTTCATCATCACCGCGCTCTGACAGCTTTATTTGTTCTTCAAAGCGGGCACGCTGATCGATGGGATCATTCAGCTCGGTATAAGAGTTGGCAATTTCTTTGCCGTTTATCATTAACTCAAAACGCTCGGTAAGGGCAGGGTTGTCGCGATGCCGCTTACAAAGAGGTGACATTTCTACGGGATAATCGATAATAAAAGTGGGCTGTATGTAATGATGCTCACATTTTTCTCCGAATATGGTATCAATAAGTTTGCCACGTCCCATAGAATCATCTGTTTCAAGGCCTAATTTACGACAGGTATCTCGCAATTCGGCTTCATTCATTTCGGAAACATCAAAGCCGGTATGTTCTTTAATTGAATCTAATATTTTTACCCGCGGATAAGGTGTTTTGAAGTCAATTTCGGTTTCATTTACCAATGTTTTTGTACTTCCATTTACATCAAGGGCTACCTTTTCCAGCATGGTTTCGGTAAACTCCATCATCCATAAGTAATCCTTGTAAGCCACGTAAATTTCCATTACCGTAAACTCCGGATTGTGGGTGCGGTCCATACCTTCATTCCGAAAATCTTTGGCAAACTCATATACTCCGTCAAAACCACCAACTATTAAGCGCTTTAGATACAGCTCATTGGCAATTCGCAGATAAAGCGGTATGTCCAAAGCATTATGATGTGTGATGAAGGGGCGAGCGGCAGCACCTCCCGGAATAGGTTGTAAAATAGGGGTTTCAACTTCAAGGTATCCGAATGCATTGAAATAGTTGCGCATGCTGTTGATGACACCCGTGCGTTTAATAAAGGTTTCCTTCACGCCATCGTTCACGATGAGGTCCACATAGCGCATGCGGTAACGCTGTTCGGCATCTGTGAATGCGTCATAAATCTGCCCGTCCTTTTCCTTTACAATTGGTAAGGGGCGAATGGATTTACTAAGGATTTTTAGCGATTGTACGTGCAAGGTAATTTCACCCATCTTAGTTTTGAAGATGAATCCCGTAACACCAATGATATCACCTATGTCCAACAGATGCTTAAACACATGATTATAAAAGCTTTTATCTTCATCCGGACAAATGTCATCACGTTTCACATACAGTTGTATTCGACCCTCGGCATCTTGAAGTTCGACAAAAGACGCAGCACCCATGATGCGGCGACTCATAATACGTCCGGCAATACTTATGTTTGTAAAAGCTTCCGGATTGGCTTCAAAGCCTTCAAGGATTTTACGGCTATTGGAATTTACTTCATAACCTTCTTGAGGATATGGGTTGATTCCCAGCTGATAAAGTTCAGTCAGCGCATTACGCCGTACTATTTCCTGTTCACTTAAATGCAAACTCATAGTTCATTAAAATTTTGACAAAGATACTGAATACGTGGAAAATAAAATTGCTAAGTTTAAACTTATGATACTTTTGCGGTTTTATGCAAAAAATGAGGCTGCCGACCAAGTGCGACAGCCTCTAATGAATATTTCTTTTCTTTCTTGGATTAGGAGTATACTTTAGGTACTGTTTCTTCGGTTATAACACGTAAACCGTTCATGGCTAATGCCTTAAGCTCATCTTCTCCCGGGTATACATGTACAGGAGCAATTCTATGAACGCGTTCAATTACCTGATTGACAAAATATTTATCGTAGGCAATACCTCCTGTAATTAATATGGCATCAACTTGAAAGTGAAGCACGGTAGCCATTGATCCAATTTCTTTTGCCACCTGATACGCCATGGCGTTATATACCAATGCTGCTTCTTCGTCGCCTGCTGCCACGCGTTGCTCAACCTCGTACGCACTGTTTGTTCCAAGGTAAGCCACCAAACCTCCTTCACCTTTAATCATTCGTAATATTTGCCTTTCGCTATATTTTCCGCTGAAGCAAAGTTTAACAAGTAAGCTTACCGGCAGTGTTCCGGTGCGTTCGGGTGAAAATGGTCCGTCTCCATCCAATCCTTGATTTACATCTATCACCCTGCCTTGTTTGTGTGCCCCCACGGTAATACCGCCTCCCAAATGCGCTACGATAAGATTCATTTCTTCGTATTTACGCATAATAGACTTGGCATGCTGACGGGCTACAGCCTTTTGATTCAAAGCATGGAAAATTGAAATACGTGGAAGTAACGGATGACCTGATAAACGTGCGATTGGCTCCAACTCATCAACTACAACGGGATTTGCAATAAATGCACGTGCGTTGGGCAAGGAATCGGCTATGTCTTTTGCAATTAAACCGCCCAAATTACTCGCATGTTCGCCGAGTGGGCTGTTGCGTAAATCGCGTACCATGGCATCATTTACCTCATAAACACCGGATTCGATAGGCTTGAGCAGACCGCCCCGTCCAACTACAGCACGTATTTGATGCATATCGACATCCGTTTCTGCAATTTGCTCAAGAATCAGTTCTTTTCTAAAGTTAAACTGATCTGTTATCTTGTCAAATTTGTCAAGCTCCTCATTAGAGTGACGAATTGTTTTGATAAAAACGGGGTCGTTGCCAACAAAAATTCCAAATTTAGTGGAGGTAGAACCCGGGTTAATTGTTAAAGTGAAAATTTGTTCAGTTGCAGCCATATAAGTATAAGCCTTGCTTGATTTAGAAATTTTATGCTGTTAATGCAGCAAGTGCAATAGAGTATAATTTAGTTTTTGTGCTGTCGCCCCTTGAGGATAATACTGCAGGCACTCTTGCTCCTACCACAATCGCACCTTGCTCTCCTCCGGCAAGCTTGGTATTGGCTTTATAAAACACATTACCGGATTCGATATTGGGAAATACCAAGCAGTCGGCATCACCTGCCACATGACCACCAAGCTTTTTAATGCTAGCACTTTCTTTATCAATTGCTACGTCAAGCGCTAAAGGACCATCCACATATGCATCTTTTATTTGACCACGCTCAGCCATTTTTGAAATAATGGAAGCATCAACAGAAGCTTGTATTTTTGGCGAAACCTGCTCAGAAGCTGCAATAAGTGCAACTTTTGGCTTATCAATGCCTAATGCTTTTGCGGTGTGAATAAGATAATTGGTAATAGCAACTTTTTCCGGTAGCTCGGGTGCCGGAAGGATTGCCACATCACCTACAATCATTAGTTTGTGGTAATTTGGGTTTTCCATCACGGTTACATGACTGAGAACAGCCCCTTTATTCATCAAACCTTTTTCCTTATCTAGGATGGCACGCATATATTTATCTGTGCTGACCAAGCCTTTCATTAAGAGATTGCCTTGGCCTGCATTAATCAATTCAACAGCTTTATAAGCAGCTTTCATCTCATCAAGTTCGTGAACGATTGTGAATTTTTTCGGGTCAATTCCTAATGCAGTGCATTGGGCTTTGATTTCATTTTCGTCTCCGACAAGTGTAGCTTCTATCAGCCCCATATCTATTGCCATATTTACGGCACTAATGCTGTGTTCATCATTGGCATAAGCTGCAACCAATCTTTTTTTAGTACTGGTTTTCAGCACATCGAACATTTGATCGAGTTTTCTGATTTCCATAAAATAGTATTTATAGTTATTTGTGTGAAAAAATTAACATTAATGCCGCAAAATTACATAAAACTGTATGATTAGCCAATAAAACTTGATAATAATGACTACAATTTACGGCCGGGAGCCCATGAAAAAACCATCAAAAGACTTGCGCATTAAAAATCAATCCGAATAAAATCGAATCATTCGCACAATCGCTTCGGTGCATGCGGCACAAAGTTCTTGCTTTTTGAACGTATGCATTAAACAATCTCGCGAAGGTCTGTATATTCCTTTTGCACTATATCCACCACCTTCAAACACTCCGGTTTTTCCTTCCCATTCTTGGGTGTCAGGCGTTGGTACGGGCGTGTCAGTACCTAGTAGATGAGCCCATTTATTGTCAAAATCCAATAAAGTGGTGATGTTTGGCTCCCAAGGTTCAATTTCGAGATTGTAAAAGTCATTGTAGGATGTTGAACTATCATAATATTCATCCGCCAAGCCGACAAAGCCGTGGCCGAATTCATGCACATAAATTGCTGCAGATTGCTGATTGCGAGCCGAACTTAAACAGTAAAAGTTGAAAATACCTCCGCCTCCGTATTTTTCAGTATTTGCCAAGATATAAATTTGGTCGTAGGCAGTATGTGCGGCAAGGTCGCGTATGCGGTGATGCTGTTCACTCATGCAGTAACGTTCGCTATCGAATGTATAAAAATGTGACGAAAGCACCGTTTCGGGCCAAAAGCCTGTTGCAGGTATGGCTATCCCACTATCAGCCGAAGGCGCAAGCACTGCTTTAATATTGAATAAATCACGCAAACCGGCATAGGGCTCAAAAGAAAAAAGCCGTTCGGCAAATAATCGACAGTCTTCTTTAAACAACTCCATTTGATCTGCTGTATAGCCATCCGGTAAAAGCACTATATCTACCGCTTTGTCGGGAGTGCGATTGTACTGCACTTCAAACACTTCATATTTTGGGCGAACAGCAGGGCGTATAAAGTAATCGGCAGGGTCAATTTGAATTTGAAACTTGGGTACAAAATCACCTTCCCACTGACGAGAGGAGATGACGACCTTCACCTTGTTTTTAGGATATGGAATAATGACTGTTTCCTGAAAGCTTTTTGAACGCTCCCTAGCTTCTAAGGTGGTTTGCCATTCGTTGAAAAGTGAGCTGTATCCACGTGAATAGATTAATTGATCCTGAGAATCAAACACTTCCACATAATGATTTCCATAGTAAAATGTATCTATCAGCATGGTTTTTGAGCCACCCCAATAAGTTTCTTGGATAATTTTATCCAATGAAATATATTCATCTGTAGCTGTCCCGGAATGTGTATAATCAATACGTAAGCTGTAATTGTGAAAATGGGTATCGAAATCTGCAAATGAGCTGAACGACAAACCAAGCAAAAATGCAAGTAGAAAAAGCTTTATTCTCATAATATCAAACAAAATTAAAGCGTAAATTTACAGAAAATTGTAACCTGACCACATAAATTGCGTCAATTTATAAATGAAAACAGAAGATGATTTGCTTTGGATTCAACGTAGCCTAAAGGGGGATACAAATGCATTCGGATTTTTGGTTGACAAATACCAAGATGCTGTTTTCACGATTTTACGTCGAATTTTAAAGCGGGATGATGAAGCAGCCGATGCGGCACAAACTGTTTTTATTAAAGCCTATGAAGCGCTTCCGCGATTTAAAGGGGAAGCAGCTTTTGGAACTTGGATAAGTCGCATCGCCTATAATCATGCAATAAGTGAATACCGGAAAAAGAAAATAATTTATTACGAAATTTCCGAACAAAACATACTTGATTATGATATATGGGATGCTGAAAACGAAGAAAAACAGTTGAGCGAAAAAGAATATTTATTGCTGCAGCTTGAACAAGAAATAGCAAAACTATCAATCGAAGACAATTTGCTGATTAGCCTTTATTATGTGCAACGAAAAACATTATCTGAAATTAGTGAAATAAGTGGTTTGACCGTTTCAAACCTGAAAGTTAAACTATTTCGATTGCGACAAAAACTCAAAGACAAGCTCACAAAAAACAATACAGATTAAAAATGAACACTATGAATTCCGAAGAGCCACATATTATTGATGAACTTTTAAATGATTTAAAGAGCTATCAGGCGCCGGCAGATTTAAAACAACAAATCATCCGTCAACTAAAGCCTTATTCTGTTACTGTTTCGCATTCAACAGCGATAAATAGTTGGATGTTGATGTTTAGCTTGTTGGCAGTGTTTTCGGCAAGCTTGTTTGTAATTCATTATTACTTCAGCTTTGAAGCTGTTATAGGATTGTTTTATCGTATTCGACTTCATCAAATGATAAGCTATGTGCTGGATTTGCCACTTTTTGTTAAAGCAATGTTTCCGGCTGTTTTATTTCTGTTTCTTGCCGATCGCTTTCTTTTGTATCCGATATTTAAATCCTATCTTGCAGAAAAAACGGAAAACATATGATATCAATGGCTATCATTGGTCAGCTGGAGCAACAGCTTGAAAGTTATACCGGAATGGCTTCTCGTATTTCTTCAACCCAAGTTGTAGGCGGAGGCTCTATTAATCATGCAGTTAAGCTGGAATATGCAGAAACCTCATTCTTTTTGAAATGGAATTTGTCGAAGCGCTACCCTGATATGTTTTTGAAAGAAGCCCGTGCTTTGGAGCTTTTACGTGCAGCTAACAGCATTTCAATTCCACAAGTTATTGGCACAGGCGATGATGGCACGCATAGCTTTCTCTTACTTGAGTTTGTTGAAGAAGCCTATCCCGACAAAAAATTTTGGTTAGAATTTGGTCGACAATTGGCAGCACTTCATAAAAATACATCTGATTTTTATGGGCTGGACCATGATAATTTTATTGGTTCTCTGCCGCAAAATAACACACAAGAAAAGAGCTGGGAAGATTTTTTCGTTCAGCACCGACTGCAGCCTCAATTTAAAATGGCTGTGGATGCTGCCCGCTTGTCAACAGCCGATATAAAGCTGTTTGATGCGTTTATTTCTCGTTTGTCTAACTTGTTGCCTCCTTCTGAACCTGCTTTGCTGCACGGAGACTTATGGAGCGGCAACTTTTTGTGCAATAGTAAGCGGGAAGCAGTTCTTATTGATCCGGCTGTTTATTATGGCTCACGCGAAATGGATATTGGAATGACAAAATTGTTTGGCGGTTTTCAAACTGATTTTTATCATGCGTATAATGAATGTTTTCCACTAGAGAAAGATTGGGAGTCGCGCATTGATTTAGTAAATTTATATCCTTTGCTTGTGCACGTAAATTTGTTTGGAGGCGGATATGCGCAACAAGTTAAACGTATTTTAAAGTATTATAGCCGCTGATTTAACCGATAAATTCAGTGGATTTTTGGAGATAGCTGATTTTGAATAAAATCTGCTTATTTTTGCAGACTAATTTAAGTATAGCTTTAATTTTTGATGTTATGTCACAAAAGACGGAATTACCGGCTGATAATGAACAGCGTTCACTGAATTTTATTGAGGCAATTATTGAAGAAGATAATAAATCGGGCAAGCATAACGGACGTGTACATACACGCTTCCCCCCCGAACCCAACGGATATTTACATATTGGTCATGCCAAATCAATCTGCTTAAACTTTGGTATAGCCGAAAAATATGGCGGAAAGTGTAATTTACGCTTTGACGATACCAATCCGGATAAGGAGGAGGTAGAATATGTGGATTCTATTATGGAAGATGTGCGTTGGCTTGGTTTTCAGTGGGATAACGAACCTTATTATGCATCGGATTATTTCGAGCAGCTTTATGATTGGGCTGTTTTGCTCATAAACAAAGGCTTGGCTTATGTAGACGATCAATCACAAGAAGAAATCTCGAATCAACGTGGTACACCTACGCGTCCGGGTACTGAAAGCCCCTTCCGAAATCGTACTGTTGAGGAAAACCTTGATTTATTCAATCGAATGAAAGAAGGGGAATTTCCTAACGGAAGCCGGGTATTGCGTGCAAAAGTGGATATGAGCTCACCGAATATGCATATGCGAGACCCTGTTTTATACCGTATTTTGCATTCTGAACACCATCGTACGGGCGATACATGGAAAATATATCCGATGTATGATTTTGCCCACGGGCAGAGCGATTATTTGGAAGGCATAACACATTCCCTTTGTACGCTCGAATTTGAGGTACACCGCCCGCTCTATGATTGGTTGCTTGATCAACTCATTGATACAGAATACCGACCTCGTCAAATCGAATTTGCTCGCTTGAATTTGAGTTATACCGTGATGAGCAAGCGCCGTTTGCTTGAGCTTGTGCAAAAATCTGTGGTAAACGGATGGGACGACCCGCGTATGCCTACCATTGCCGGATTGCGTCGAAGAGGTTATCCTGCTTCTGCCATACGTAATTTTGCAGACCGTATCGGCGTGGCAAAAAGAGATAATGTAATTGATGTAGGCTTGCTTGAGTTTTCGGTGCGTGAAGAATTAAATAAAACCACCAATCGTGTGATGGCAGTGCTTGACCCGATAAAAGTGGTTATCACGAATTATCCCGAAGGCAAAATAGAAATGGTGGAACTGGAAAACAATCCCGAAGATCCTGAAAGCGGCAATCGTATGGTGCCTTTTGGAAGGGAATTGTATATTGAACGGGATGATTTCATGGTAAATCCGCCCAAAAAATATTTCCGACTAGCTCCCGGGCAACAAGTTCGACTTAAAGGAGCCTATGTAATCACAGCCGAAAGCTATGATACGGACAATGATGGAAATATCACTACGGTATATTGTACATATGATGCTGACACCAAGAGCGGCACGGGCATTAGTCAGCCAAGAGTTAAAGGCACCCTGCATTGGGTAGAAGCTGGCAATGCAATAAATGCCGAAGTGCGCTTATATGATAGGTTATTTCTCGATGAAGACCCGGCCGGACATAAAGATTGCGATATGTTTGAGTTTCTTAATCCGGACTCTTTGAAAATCTTGAATAATTGTAAACTTGAGCCTTCTTTGGCAAATGTTGTAAATGAAGAAAAGTTTCAATTTCAACGCTTAGGCTATTTTTCAGTTGATAAAGATAGTAAAGCCGGCGCACTTGTATTTAATAGAACTGTTTCATTACGAGATAATTGGGCTCGAATAAATAAATAAAATCAAAATTCATTTTGTAATAAATAGGTTTTAAAATTACTGCTTGAATCTCCTAGCGCAATAATCATAAGCATATACGATAAGATTAGATTGACAAGCTTATGAATTGGTGAATTATACCGGAAAATAATTATAGCAATTTAATTAGTGATTTTGTAATTTTGCACATTCGTTCTGCCCGATGGTGTAATTGGCAACACGTCTGACTCTGGATCAGAAAAGTCCAGGTTCGAACCC
>CAZDWA010000015.1:14594-37204 GCA_964509065.1 uncultured Lentimicrobiaceae bacterium | reverse complement strand
TATATTTACCCGCATTTATTTTTATTTTATGAATTATTCAGGTTATCTAGATATGCACAATTTCTTAAATTTGTCCAATGCTTGCCTTTATCATATCGAATTTTTGCTTTTTCTTCATATTTTAATAAGTAATCATATAATGCAGGGTAATCATTTATAACATCAATTCTTTCATTATTTGCATATCCATTGTGAGTATTAATCAACCATGTATTATTAAAGTTACAATAATACCTTCTTGTATCTCGACCTCTCAAAATAGGTTTTAGTAAGTTTTCATTTTTTATATCTTTATTGACTAGTTCAGACTTTATCTTATCATCTATAATAAATGCTTCATTTAATCCTGTTAAAATACCTCTATAAAAATCAATGTCCCAATCTTTAAGTCTTTTGTAGTTTAATTCGATTTTTTCTTGTAATTCAAATAAGTAACTGGGGATTATATTCCATACATCTTCAGAAACTTTAAGATTATTGATAGTATTGTTTATTATATAATCTTCGAAGTTAAAACTGGATTGCTCAAAATAACCATCAGGAAACCTTACAGCATCAAGTTCATCTCTGTTTTTTGCATTTTCTATGCAGATTATACTTGTATGAACAATAGCATTTTCAAACAGTAAATTTTGTCCGAAATCAACTAAGCTTACAGGATTTGTATGTTGTGAAATATATTTCCTTAACTCCTTACCATATCCCGCTCTTAACCATTTATTTGAAACAATTAAACTGGATAGCCCATATTTTTTAAGAACATTTTGGGAAAGTTCAATAAATAAGGCGTATATATCACCCGTATTATTGAAAGAAAGGTATTGATTTTTAATTTTAAGAAGATCTGGGTCATTACTGATTGAGAAATACGGCGGATTTCCAATCACTACATCAAAGCCTACAAAATCGCCTTCCTCATTCAGCACTTCGGGGAATTCGAAACGCCATTCAAAAGCATTTTCGTAAATTTTATTGCTTTTTATTTCTTCAATTTCCTCTTCTAAGTTTTGTATATCGGAACTAAGGCTTTCAACTTGCTTGTTCCAACGTTCTAACTCTTTCTTATCCAGGTCAAAAAGCGCAGTTTGTGTGGTCAGATTCACCAATTCACCACGTAGCTTATACAGCCGCTTTACTTTAGGGTCGTTCCGGGTAATTTCGCTGCGGAAGTCGGTCTTTATCGCTTGTATCAGCCTTGCCATATCGCGTTTTTCTTCCCTGTTGCGCGCATTGCGGTAGCTTGACACTGCCAAGCGATAGCTTTCAATGCTCCATTTACTCTTTTTCAAGGCTTGGCGCAAATCAGCATCCAAGGCGAAGCGGCTTACCAAAGAATTTCCCTGCTTGATGTTAATATCAATATTTGGCAAGGTCTCCAACTGAGGAAGACCGCCGCTTGTCAAGGTTTCCGGCTTGTAATATGCGTTTTTCAGTAATTCAATCCATAGTCTCAAGCGGCATATTTTCACCGAATTGTTATTGATGTCCACGCCAAACAAGCAGTTTTCAATAATGCTTTGCTTTTCATGAAAAAGGGCTTCCTGCACGCGCCGGCTTTCGGGGCTGCCGGGGTTGTATTCAAACAGTTCAGCATCTTCATCGGTAACAATCAGCTCATCATTTACCACTTCCACATGATACTCTTTAAGCCGCCTGCCGTTACGGTCTTGCAAGATTTTTAAATCGCTTTTTGTAGCAATAATCTCATTTAGTGCCGAAACCAAGAAGTGCCCGGAGCCTACCGCAGGATCCACAATTTTGATGCTGTTAACAATCCGGTTTGCTTCATCACGGTCTTCTATTTTATCGTAAATTTCATCCAATCCGTTGCAATTCCAGCCTTTGGTTTCGTTAAATTTCTGCAGCACGGCACGGCGAATGGTTTCACGGCACATATACATGGTAATAAATCCGGGCGTGAAGAAAGAGCCGTCTTTGTAACCGTTTATTTTTTCAAAAATAAGCCCCAGCACCGATGCGTTAATCAGGGTTTTGTTTTCTTCCTGAATATCTTCCGAGCCTTCGCTGCTGAAGTCGTATGCATCCAAAAATTCAAAAAGATATTCCAAAGCCGCTAAGCTGCCGGTCTTTTTACGTCCCAAGCTGTCTTTTAAAACGGTAGAACCGTAAATTGGCAGCTGACGCTCATCACGAAGATTACTGATAAACAGGGTGTCATGTTCTAATTCACTAGGCTCAAACAAAGAGCTGTTCAAATAAGGAACTTTGCCAAATTGTTTCAACACTTCGCTGTCCCTATCTTCGTATTTGCGTGCCAGCACTTGAAAAAATAAGCTGTTTAAATCGTCATAATTTTGGATTTTATCGCTATTTAAAAAGCCATATGATGCATCGCCATTATGATAGCTCAGCAGCTGCGCTTCCAATAGTTTCAAAAACAAAATACGGTTCATCCAGCTGATGCAAAGCTCAAGCGCCACATTAAAAAAGCGTTCTTGTAAGTTATCGCCATATCGAGCAGGTTTTTCCAAGCGGCTGATTTTATCAAGACTGTCCAATTGTACAATGGCATTTTCCAATAATGAGCCCGGATTTCGTTTAGCTTCAGCATTGCGACCAATGACTTTCTTACCGCCATCTTTGGTTTCAGTAAGCCCGATGATATGAAGCAACTCATCATAAAAGCGTTTATCCAAGGTATTGCTGTCATTCACAAAAGGAAGCTTCAGCAGATGTTCGGGAGATAACAACTTATACAATGCAATCAGTTTTTTATCACCTTCTTTGTCGCTCCCATGCAACAACCCCTGATAATCAGGCAAATAAAAGCGGGCACATAGTATTTCTGAACCTATAGAATCAATAAAAGGGGCTGCAATTTGGTTATAAAAGAAATCGGTGGTCGTATCCGCCAATCTGCCATTTTCAAAATCGGTAAACTGTTGTACAAAGGATTTATTTTGTGTAAATAAGCGGTCGAAATCAGTGGCATCAAATACATACCATTCATAAATATTGCTTGCGATCAAATGCCGTATCTCCAAGTTTTTCAACTGAATTCGCTCGCGCATATAATAGAGTACCAACTCATGAAATGCTTTTACATTCAGCTTGGTAGCACTAATCATTTCAGATTTATTGGTAGGCTTTTTGGTTTCCAGAATTACAGCCACCGTGCTGGTAGGGCTTTTCCCGTTATGAATCACCAAATCGTTACGCCCTTTGGTATTGATAAAATGTGCCGGCTCGTAATAGGTGTTCTTCAAGAAGTCGGAAAGCAAGTTTTTATGATATTCTTCGCTTTCGGCATCATTGATTTTGTCTAATAAGTTAATCAGGTTCGTTTTAAAGCGCTCGATATCGCTTCGTACAGGTTTTAGTTTTAAAAAGGCTTTATTTAATGCCTTTCTCGGCTTTAAAAGTTTTAACATCATCTGAAAACACTTTGTACAGTATAAGTTTCTGTAAAAATAAAGAAAGTTTCATTATGGCTGCTGTTAAGATGTGTTTTAAGTGTCTTCATGAAGGATAGGAGAAAATGCTTGTAAATATTTTTCCACCTCGGAAATCACCTCATTTGCATTTTGTCTATTAGTAGGAAGTTTAGGCTCATGAATAACTTCATTTCTTGGGTCAAGTATCATTTTCTTATAATTATTAGAAGGGAGTTGAATTCCTATTTTCTTACAAAGTGTAAATCTTCCACCTAGCGTCCTATTCTTTTTAAGTAATTTCTCACTGGAATTTATATTATTATTAGCACTTAATTCAATTAAAATTTTATTAGTTAAACATACTTCCAGTGCAGTTGCAGCTTCAATAATAGCTTTACGATAATCATTATTACTTCGAGCATCATAGGCTTCCAATAATAATTTATATTCAAATACAGGTAATCGCCCTAAGGATGCTAACCGGCAGCATTCTTTCAGTCTTTCTAAAGTTAGATCCTTTTTTTCATCAGGCCAACTTCCTTTTAGGTTAGTAGTTCTTGTTGTTGGTATATATCTTGGAGAACTCTCTGAGTTAGAAAATAATAATAAGGCATTCTCATAACCATTATAAGTATTATAATTGTGCCTTGTAGTTTGGGTTGTTAATAACCGAACATATTGCTCAAATAACTCTAACCATTTTTCAAATTCAGTATAAACTATTTTGCAAACGGCTCCCTCTTGCTCACTTGGCACCATAAATTCTATAGCTACTCTTTCAACTATCGAACTTCCCCTTGGTAATACAACAATACTTCCCCATTTGAGAGATTCATCCCCCCTTCTCCAGTCTTTGTACTGATTGGGTGGGTCAAGAGGTCGACTAAGTCGGTCAATTTTATCGTCTTCCAAATTGGGATATGAAGGGAATGTGATTTTTGCTGAGATTTCACCAATTGAGATTTTTATTGATTCGCCCAAAACTTCTTTTGAGCATATGAAAGAAAACGGAAATTCAATTAGTCCAACTATTGGTATAAGTGACATTATTACTCCTTTCTTATTTTTGCTACAAGGATATCCAGCTCTTTCCCTGCATACGATATAGCATTTTATTCAGCAACTAATTTACAACTTTTACCGAAATAAAGCCTCCAAAATTCAAAACAGAAATTTAAGCCGAGCTATTGAAACTCATTTTATAAGAAATCCCGATTATTCTTGTCCTTTTTCAAGAATAATCGGGATTCTTTTTTGTTTAATCAAGATTTAGATCTCGTCTTCTTGCAAGATTTTTGCTTTTTCTTTTTCATACTCTTCTTGAGTGAGGATGTTTTCATCAAGAAGTTGTTTTAATTCTCTTAGCCTTTCAGCTTTTGATCTGAATTCTGTTTGCTGTAAATCTGTTTCAATTTGTAAGTGTTCGTAATTCGAGCCGGGGATCAATTCATAGGTATGTGTCGGCTTATATTTCATGGTCCACAAAAATGGAACCAACACAAAAAAACCAGCAATAATCGCACCTATGTCCACCTCCTCATCTCTTGAAAATGAGGTGTTTAAAGTTTCATATCCTTCCTTTTCCAATTTTACCATCGTGGTGCTTCCAACTATTTTGGTGTCACTGTGGGTATATGGAGTGGTTCCCACCGGCTCACCATTTAGATAAAGCTTGGCACCACTTGGATCGGAGTGAATCATGGTCGTGCTTCCACAACTTGCCAGAAAAACTGAAGCCGCTAACAAAAGCGAAATCATTTTCATTAACTGTTTGTTCATAATTTGGTGATTTTTAATGTTCTACTAGGTTTTATTTATGCTACAAATTTACAGTTTTTCAATAACATGGATACGAATTCTAATTAAATTTTGCTTGATTTGATAAATTTAATTTAGCAGATCAATATATAGATAAACAACACTAAAAAAACAAACTGCAACAGCAAATTTCATCAGATTTCGATACGCAGTTGTTCGCCTGCATTAAAGCTTCGCCTGTGATGTATGCATCTGCCATGGGCTGCAATAGCTTGTTTATGTGCTTTGGTGGGATAGCCTTTATTTTGCTTCCAATTGTAGTGCGGAAATTCCTTATCAAGCTGTTCCATCAGTATATCGCGTGCCACTTTTGCCAATATGGAGGCAGCGGCTATGCTACGATATTTTGCATCACCGCCCACAATACATTGATACGGTATTTCGGTTTGATTTCGAAAGCGGTTACCATCCACCAACAGCAGCTCCGGCTTTTGTTGCAACTGCTCCAAAGCACGATGCATGGCAAGGAAGGAAGCATTTAATATATTGACATCATCAATTTCATCCACGCTTGCAAGCCCAATCCCATAGCTGATGGCATGGGCAATAATTTCTTCACGAAGCTCCAAGCGATCTAGGGCACTCAGCTTTTTGGAGTCGTTCAGGCGAGGGTGGTCAAAATCGTGCGGAAGGATTACGGCAGCAGCTACCACAGGTCCCGCAAGGCATCCCCTACCGGCTTCATCCAAGCCGGCTTCGAGCAGTTCGCTTTGAAAATATGCCAAAAGCTGACTCATGAAATCAGTCCCGCATATTGATTCACAACAGCAAATAAAAGCAACAGCAAAAGATACAGCTGCGGCATGAGATAGCGTTTATACAACATCCAGCTGTAGCCGATATATGCAGTAACAGGAATTAGCATCAGCTGAATGTTTTGCAGTGCTTCTTCATTGAAGAAAAGAAATAAAAAACCGAAAAAGACAAGGGCATTTAAAATGGCTTTTTTCTTACGCATAAAAATACCGTGATCCGAAACAGGAGAGGCAACAATTTGAACCGATTGTATAAACATCAGCACAATTAAAACCAATCCGACAATCATAAAAATCGATGGCATTTCAGGGAGCTGAAAATAAAAGGCGTCAATATGTGTTTGTAACAGCAAGGCTTGACTTACAAGCTTGTTTCGCATAAAAAAATAGGATGCCACAAAGAAAAACGGTGTGATAAAGCCGATTATCGGGATAAGCCATTCGTTTAATTTGACCATGCGTAACACAAAAAGGGAAACATACAGCCAAAACAGCAGGGTGACCAAATAAAAATCCAAAATACCAAGCAGGGCAATGCCAAAAGCTGCATTAAACAAATTGAATTCATTTTCAGCTTCTTCGTACATTTTAAACAGCACTGAAAGTGTAAACACCAGTATCGGTAATGCCAAAATATAACTACTCAGATAGGTTTGAGTAGGGAAAAGGCTGTTTAATATCACAAATAAAAAGGCTGCAGCGGATGCCGTCCTTCCGACAAAACCATTTTTGGCAAGCACTAAATTCAAATAAAATGCGCTTAAAACCAATATGATAAACGCAAGTATCACCGAAAGCAGCGGAAAAGATGATAGCCAGGATGCAAGCCAATTATACAAGGGCTGCCAAGAATCTGAGGTCTGAGGTGCGACCGGCTTCAAAAAGGCAGGAAACCACAGCAGCAGCGCCGTAATCGTGATGATTAGCTGTTGAATAATAAAGTTCGACCGAAAAAAGCGTATCAACATGGTTAAATAGTTCGGTAACGTAACAAGTCGTCTGCAATATCATTTCGGAAGTAAGCCCCTTCAAACTGAATCTTTTCGGCATTTTCCATAGCCAGCCATTTTGCTTCTTCAATACTGTAGCCCAAAGCCGTTAGTGCCAGCACCCTTCCTCCATTTGTTTTATATCCGCCGCTGCTCACATCCACGGAAGTACCGGAATGGAATGTCAAGCAGTTGGAAATATCTTCCAAGCCTTCAATCGGCTTGTTTTTTTCGTAATCGCCCGGGTAGCCTCCCGAAACAATAACTACTGTTACTGCAGCTGCATCATCAATTTCAAGCATATACTGGTCTAAACTGCCATTGGCGCAGGCGTCTAACAAGGCAGCAAAATCACTTTTTATGCGGGGTAAGATACATTCTGCCTCCGGGTCGCCCAAACGTACATTATATTCAATTACATAAGGCGCTCCATCCACATTCATAATGCCAAAGAAAATAAATCCTTTATACGGGATATTGTCTTTCTGTAAGCCTTCGATGGTAGGGATAATGATGGAGTTTTCCACTTTTTCCATAAACACCTTATCAGCAAAAACAACGGGTGATACAGCACCCATTCCTCCGGTATTCGGACCGCTGTCATTTATCCCGATACGTTTATAATCTTTTGCAGAAGGCAGCATTTTGTATGAGCTGCCATCGGTAATCACAAAGCATGACAGCTCGATGCCGCTCAAATATTCTTCTATGACCACCACGCGGCTCGCTTTTCCAAACTTCCCTGCCAACATATTTTTCAACTCTTGCTCCGCCTCTTCCTTATCGTCAATGATTAGCACCCCTTTTCCGGCAGCCAGCCCATCGGCTTTAAGCACATAAGGGGCTTCAAGCTCATGCAAAAAGGCAATACCTTCTTCCAAGCTCTCGCTGCTTACCTCCAAATAGCGGGCAGTGGGAATAGAATGGCGCTGCATAAATGCTTTGGCAAATGCTTTACTCCCTTCCAGCTTAGCTCCTTCGGCAGCCGGACCGATGACAGGAATTTCACGCAATAGCTTATCTTGTAAAAAATAATCGGCAAGGCCGTCTACGAGCGGCTGCTCGGGACCCACCACAACCAGATTAATATCTTTTTCGATGACCGCCTCGCGAAGCTGCGAAAAATCGGAAACATCAATCGGCAGGTTTACGCCTAATGCGGAAGTGCCGGCATTACCGGGTGCAATATATAATTTCTTCAGTTTTTGCGATTGTTTAAGCTTCCAAGCCATCGCATGTTCACGCCCTCCCGAGCCCAGTAATAAAACCTTCATCATCTTTTGTTTTTCGATTGTTCCAATGTTCGTTCGACAGTATTCCAAAGGCGCTCGGCTGCCGCATCCCAGCTAAAGATTCGACTGCGTTCCAAGCCTTTTTTTATCAATTCTTCGCGTAATTTATCGTCATATGTGATTTGTTCCATTGCCTCCGCGATGGAATCCACATTATAAGGGTCACATAAGAGGGCTGCATCGCCTGCCACCTCCGGCATAGAGGTACAGTTAGACGTAATTACCGCCGTGGCGCTACGAAAAGCTTCTACAATCGGAATGCCAAAGCCCTCAAAATAAGAGACATATGTCAAAGCCAAAGCCGAAGCCACGATCTTATACAATGCATCATTCGAGACGCGTCCGCAAAATACGACCTCATCACGGTATTTCATGGCATCATAGGTTTTTTCAATGGATTGGGTGCGAAACATTTTTTCACCTACAATCAACAGTTTCACCTTGCTGCCCGTTTTGTTTTTGTAGCGGTCAAAGGCTTGAAATAAGCGTACTAAATTTTTTCGCGGATGCAGTGCCCCCACAAATAAAAAATAAGGGGCGCCTTGGGTATATTCTTCACGGATTTGGGTTTGTACCTCCTCCGAAACAGCAGTAAAACGCTCGTTTGCACCATTATAGACCACATCAATTTTTGCGGGCTCAACGCCGTATTGTTCCACAATATCCTGCTTTGAATATTCGGATACGGTAGCAATTCTCGCCGCTTTGCGAGCAAAGCGCGGAAAAAAGTAACAATAATGCCAACGTACAAGCTTGGGAATATCTTTCGGAAAATGTTCGAAATTCAAATCATGAAATACAGCAATGGACGGCACTTTGGTTTGCAGGCTCAGATAGCCATCGGGAGAAAGGAATATATCCGGTTTAATTTTCTTTAACGCCCGTGTCACCGACCATTCAAACCATACAATAAATAAAAACGGATGTCGCGCAGGCGGTTTAAGGACAACTGCTTTTACATTCTCGGCAAAAATAAACTTCGGATCAGGCTGCCTGTCAAAGAAAAAATAAAATTCATGCTGCGGATTGGACGCTACTATCCTGCTCAGGTTTTCAAAAGTAAACCATCCAATGCCTTCTAAACGATTCGGCAAGAGCAATCTGGTATTTACGGCAATCTTCAAGAATGAAAAATTAAAGCTGATGAAACTGAATAAACCATAACTTTGTGGCAAATATCCGAAATTCATTTCATCTGAAACAGTATTAATCAGTAGAATTCGAATTTAAAAGCGGATGAGATGCAACTTTCTCATTGAAAATCATATCTCATTTCTGCGGAACAAAGGGAAATAGGTATAAAATCGCACGAAGCGGCAGGCATTATGCAAAGGCAGTTTATCAAGAATCTTATTTTGCTGTTATCACTTAATCTGCTGATAAAACCATTTTGGATTTTAGGCATTGACAGGAGTGTGCAAAATATTGTAGGTGATAGCGCATACGGTATTTATTTGTCGATTTTAAGCTTCAGCTTCTTATTTACCATTGTATTGGACATGGGCATTACAAATTTCAACAACCGAAATATCGCCCAAAACAGCCAATTACTTTCAAAGCATTTTGCCGGCATCTCGGGTTTAAAAATCCTATTAAGCTTGCTGTACGGCATTGTTATTTTTGTGATTGGCTTGGCAATCGGTTACAAGGGGCAGCAGCTTTATCTGCTTGCTTGGCTCGGATTCAATCAAATATTACTTTCGTTTATTTTGTATCTGCGCTCCAACATAAGCGGCTTATTGCTATTTAGTGTCGATAGTTTTTTCTCGGTACTGGACCGCCTTTTAATGATTCTCATTTGTAGCGTGTTACTGTGGTCGGGTATTATGCCGGGCAAATTCCAAATCGAATGGTTTGTATATGCACAAACCGCCGCATACCTCATCACCCTCATTGCTGCCCTGCTGTTTGTATTAAAGCATTCGGGCAAAATCAGGCTGCGGCTGAATTATCCGTTTATGCTGATGATTATGCGTAAAAGCTTGCCTTTTGCGTTGCTGGTGCTGCTGATGAGCTTCTACAACCGCCTAGAGCCGGTACTTATCGAACGCCTTCTTCCAAAAGGGATAGGTGATGTGCAAACGGGAATTTACGGAAAAGCTTTCCGCCTGATGGATGCAGGAAATAATATCTCGCTGCTATTTTCAGTGTTGCTGTTACCGATGTTTTCTTCAATGATAAAAAAGAATGAATCGGTGAATCAGTTGGTGCAGTTGTCATTTCGAATTATGATTAGCATGTCGCTTTTGGTTGCCGTGATTTCGGTAGCTTTCAGTAATGAGCTGATGGCGCTGTTATACGGCATGCGTGAAGGAGAAAGCCTATCTGAATTTAGTTTGCGGATACACGAATCGGCACATATTTTTCGTTTGTTAATGGGAAGCTTTGTGGCAATTTCCACAACCTATATTTTTGGCACTTTACTTACTGCAAACGGAAATTTAAAACTTTTAAACACGGTAGCCGCCACAGGCGTTGCGATCAATTTGATTCTAAATTTCAGCTTAATCCCTGTTTTTCAAGCGGTTGGTGCAGCTTGGGCAAGTTTTAGCGTACAATCTGTTACTGCAATCATTCAATTCTTCATTGCAAAGCGGCTTTTCAATCTAAATTTTGACAAAGGATTTTTAGGACAGTTGTTGTTGTTTGCAGCGCTGCTGTTTGCTGTTGCCTTCGGGAGCAAGCTTTTGCCATTCGACTGGAAACTTAATTTCTTACTTGGAACGTTAGTAGCCTTCGTATTGATTTTTGCTACGCGAATGATTCATATTAAGAACCTGAAAGAACTTTTGCTTACCGCAACAGCATCAATGCAAAAGGATAAAAGCAAACCGAATTGATAAGTTTTATGCCTAATTTATCAGACATAAAGATTTTTGTTTAATTTTGACCTCCTTTTGATAGAAAAAAATGCATAATTCCAGCGGAGCAGATATTTCGAACTTCAGTCTTGTACAGCTTGTTATACGTCATCGAATAACATTCATCATCATTGCTGTTGCCACAGCCTTATTGGCACTTGTTTTCAGTAGTCCATTATTTATTACACCACTGTATAAATCAACGGTAATCCTTTACCCCACTTCATCCAATTCCATTTCCAAATCGCTTTTAAGCACAAGCTTTAACAGCAATAAAGATTTGCTTGAATTTGGTGAAGACGAGCAGACGGAACGCATGCTGCAGATACTCAATTCCAATAAAATCAGGGATCGAATCATTGAAAAATACAATTTGATGGAGCATTATGCCATTCCGCCCGGCTCAAGCTATCGATTCACCAAGCTTTACAAGGAATATGACAGCAAAATCAAATTCCGGCGCACCGAATATATGGCGGTAAAAATAACCGTCCTTGACAAAGACCCTGCAGTTGCATCCAATATTGCCAACGATATCGCGGAGCTATTCGATTCCACCATGAATATCATGCAAAAGGAGGTGGCAAGCAAAGCATTTCGCATTGTCGAAGGCGAGTACCTTAACTTACGCGATCAGGTAAAAGCCATGGAAGACTCATTGGATGTGATTCGTAAGATGGGAATTCACGATTATGAGAGCCAAGCCGAAATGATTAACAGGCAGCTTGCCATCGAATTGGCACGCAACAACAGCAGCGGAATTAAATCATTAAACGATAAGCTGGAGCTGCTCAGCCAATATGGTGGAACCTATGTTTCATTACGTGATATGCTGGAACACGAACGCAAACAATTGTCGCAAATAAAAGCCAAGTATGAGGAGGCAAAAGTAGATGCAACAGAAAATCTACCTCATAAATTTGTGGTCACCTCGGCATTTGAAGCCGAACGTAAGTCGTATCCCATACGATGGCTTATAATGCTTGTCAGCGTGGTTTCTACCTTACTGATAGCACTTTTTGTTGTCATTTATATTGATCAGTTGCAGCAAAGCACTCAAAAAAAAAACTTCAAATCATTCAAACAAGAGCCAAACAAAATTAATTTGGATAAAACAAACATTCATAAGAGCCTTAAAACCTAACAAATCGCAACATTGGAGCATCATGGATAACTTTTTTAACAACACCTCATTAGTCAATTTGATTATTAAATGGCGAAAACATTTGGTAATCATCACAATCGTGGCAGCGATATTGGGAGCCATTTTTTCAGGTCCTTTCTTTATCACCCCGCTTTTCAAGTCGGAAGCCATTGCATATCCTGCCAACATCATGCCCAATTCGGATGAAAGCGTCACCGAGCAAATGCTGCAGGTTATTCAGGGTCAAGATATTAAGGATTCACTCATCAACAAATTTAACTTATTGGAAGTGTACAAAGTGGATCCGAACTACAAGTATATGTACTCTACCATGATGTACTTTTATTCACAGAATGTGAAAATAAAGAAAACTCCTTACGACGCTGTATCCATTACGGTACGTGATAAAGATCCGGAAAGAGCTGCCGCAATGGTCAATGAAATTCTTCGGCAATACGACCTCAAACAAGACTATCTGCACAAAATCAAATTCCGTGAGGTAAATAATATGTATCAGCAACAGCTGAAGCACAAAAAAGCCACTATGGATTCAATTCAGGAGCGCATGATGGTGTTGGGAACCGAATACGGTCTGGTAGATTTCAGCTATCAATCTCAAGAGGTTATGCGCGGTTATTTGCGTACGATAACAGGAGGAGCTGCTGTCAACAGCAAAGCTGTGGAAGAATTGCGTCAGAATTTGGGTATGTACGGCGGCGAAATGGTGAAACTTACCGCATTGTTGGAAGCAGAAGCCGAAGCATATGCTGATGCCAAGCTCGATTCCGAAACCTCACAACGCTTTTTAGATGTTACACTGAGCTATTCAAACATTATCAGCAAACCTTATGCTGCCGACAAAAAAGTATTTCCGGTACGTTGGGTCATAGGGTTGTTATCTGCCGTAGGCGCAGCACTATTATCAGTAGTCGTGCTTTTCATTATTGAAAACAGACATAAACTCACATCGAAGCAATCATAAACTTCTTGCATTGAGCGAACGTAATAAAATAGCCTGGGTTTATTTGGTTGCAGCATTGTTTCTTGCTGTGAATTTCTATTTGATGATAGGAAAAGGCATTTATTATATGTATGCGCTCCCACTCTTGTTGGGTGTATTGCTGCTTTACGTCTTCTCGTTGGATAAAGTATTACTCTTGGTCAGCTTTCTCACTCCTTTATCAATTGATATTCAAGATATGGATATAGGTCTGGGTATCAGTTTGCCGGTTGAGCCCTTGCTGTTTGGTATTATGATTTTGTTTATTGCCAAAATCCTATATGACCAAAAGTACGATATGAAAGTGGCGAATCATCCTATCTCACATGTGATATATGTAATGTTCTTTTGGATGTTGATTACGACCTTCACGAGCGAGCTGCCCATCGTTTCCGTCAAATATATCATGGCTAGATTATGGTTTGTAATTCCGACCTACTTTGTTGGTTCATTGGTATTTAAACGTATTTCCAATATCCATCGATTTATTTGGCTTTATAATGCAGCACTGGTAATAGTTATCATTTATACGACTATTCATCATGCCCAATTCGGCTTTTCCGAAAGGTCGGCACACTGGGTGATGTCGCCCTTTTATAATGACCATACGGCATATGGAGCAGCACTCGGTATATTTTTAATAATGACGGTCGGTTATTTGTTTTATCCGGGTATAAGCAAGATGAAACGCCTGGGTATAGCAGCTATGAGTGTGTTGCTTATTGCTGCCACCATCATGTCAGTCAGCCGTGCCAGCTGGGTAAGCATTGCAGTGTCTTTAGTCGTATTTATCATTATTAAATTGCGTATTAAGTTCAGATGGATTGCGCTGGGAATGATTTTGTTTACCGGTATCTTTTTCAGTTTCCAACATCAGATTATCGATTTGATGGAGAAGAATAAACAAGATTCATCGGCCGACTTGATTGAGCACGTACAATCGATTTACAATATTTCGTCTGATGCCTCCAACCTTGAGCGCATCAACCGTTGGCAGGCAGCATTCCGCCTTTTTGAAGAACGTCCCGTATTTGGCTGGGGACCAGGAACATATCAGTTTGTATACGGACCATATCAACGCGCCAAAGAAAAAACAATTATCAGCACAAATGCCGGTGATATGGGTAATGCACACAGTGAATATATAGGACCTTTATCCGAAATGGGACTATTTGGCATGCTCATCGTGTTTGTTTTGGTTACCGTGATGATATACAGGGGCATTAAAACCTATCAAAAGGCGAAAACAAAAGAAGCACAAATACTGTCATTATCCGCTACTTTAGCATTGATAAGCTATTTTGTACACGGCTTTCTGAATAACTTTTTAGATACCGATAAATTGTCCATCCCCGTTTGGGGGCTTATGGCATTAATTGTGGTAATGGACTTATATTATGCTGATTTAGAAGAAATTCCAAAGCAGTTAGATTCATAAAAGGTTTAACTATTTTCAACCGTTTCCTTCGGACGTACAACCAGTTGAATCATTGAGCGCGAGCGCTGCTCCAATAAAATCTCCTTTTCATTATATAATTTCTCCAATACAGCCTCATTATAATGTCGTACCGTAATGAGTTGCAAGCCGGTATTGTATTTTATCGAATAAGCGCTTCCAAGAAATTGCTTCAAGGCTTGAAACTTCTTTTCGTTATGGTTCAAACAAATGGATAAGCTCAAGGCAGAAATCTGCACCATAAAGGCGTGCATACCCAGTTCATTTAAATAGCCAAACAGTTGGTGCAAGCGTCGTTCATCCATGAAATCATAATCCAAAGGACGCACACTCAACAGCATTTGATTGTCCTTCACTATGAAAGAAGTCACTTTATCATCACAATCACGCTCTTGCCGAATTACGCTGGGGGCTTCCGAAATATTCAAAAACGAACGTATATACAAGGGGATAGCCTTGTTTTGCAAAGGCTTTAAAGTATTGGGATGTATGATTGTAGCACCATAATATGCCAATTCAATGGCTTCCCTGTATGAGACTCGAGGAATTTTCACCGTTGCATTATACTTTTTAGGATCGGCATTCAATAGTCCGCGCACATCTTTCCAAATTGTCACTTCTTCTGCATCTACACAATAGGCAATAATTGCTGCACTATAATCGGAGCCTTCCCTTCCCAAGGTGGTTGAAAGCCCATTCTCCGTACCTCCAATAAATCCTTGGGTTAAAATAATTTCTGCATTCTTGTTTTGTATAGCCTGCTGCACGGTTGAAGATGTGAGTTTCCAATTAATTTGTGCGGCACGATGACGGTCATTGGTCAAAAGCAACTGCCTTGCATCCAATAATTCAATGTCGAAGCCTGCTTGTTTCAAATATGCTGATACAATTGCACTTCCAATCAATTCGCCGAATACCACTGTTTGATCGTAATGAAAATCGTGGGAATCAGTCAAATGGCGGAGTAATGCCGCCTGCAGCTGATTAAAGAAAATATCCAAACTTTCGGTAAGTCCGCTCGGGCATGTCTCAAATAAATTGGCACAGATTGAATAATGGAAATCTTTAAATTCATTAAATAACTGCAAATCTATCTGTTGAGAAGCCCTTGTCGTTTCCAGGATTTTTTCCAGAGCATTGGTGTTTTTGCCCATTGCCGAAACAACTATAAGCAGTCGGTCGTGGTTGCTTTGTCTTAAAATATGTGCAATTTTTCTCACGGATTCTGCATCTTTTACCGATGCTCCTCCAAATTTATACACTTTATAGCCTGCAGTCATTTTAAGTTTGTTTTAGCGAAACAAAAGTAATACATTTGCTGTAGAATGAGTATGAATCAAAACCAACAGGTATTTATATGAGAACATTAGTAGAATTTATTTGGCAACAGCGTAAAAAATTCGGAAACGCTACAGGTGAGTTTTCCCATCTCTTGAACGATATCAGCGTAGCTGCAAAAATCGTAAACCGTGATGTTAATCGAGCGGGATTAGCTGATATACTGGGACTTGAAGGCTCAACCAATGTACAAGGCGAGCATCAAAAAAAGTTGGATGTAATTGCCAACAATGAATTCATTAAGGCCTTGGGCAACGGTAAACAATGTGCGGTACTTATTTCGGAAGAAAATGACGATGTAATCATTTTTGAGGATAATATTGCCGATGGTGCAAAGTACATTGTGGCAATCGATCCGCTTGACGGCTCTTCAAATATCGAAGTAAATGTACCTATAGGAACCATTTTTGCAATTTATCGCCGCAAGTGCATCAGCGAAACCATTACGATGGAAGAAATTCTACAAGCCGGGACCGAGCTTGTTTGCGGTGGATATATCATCTACGGCTCATCCACCATGATGGTATACACCACCGGCGATGGTGTAAATGGATTTACCTACGACCCCACTTGCGGACTTTTCATACTTTCGCACGAAAATATGAAGATTAAAGACCCGGGAAATATTTACTCAATTAATGAAGCAAACTATATTTATTTCCCTGAAGGAGTGAAAAAATACATTAAATATTGTCAGGTTGACGATCCGGAAACGAACCGCCCTTATACAACACGCTATATTGGTTCGCTCATATCCGACTTCCATAGAAACCTATTACGCGGAGGAATTTATATTTATCCCGGCACCCGAAAAAATCCATCAGGAAAATTACGACTGCTGTATGAATGTATTCCCATGGCATTTATTGCCGAACAAGCCGGCGCTAAAGCTTCCGACGGATTCAGACGAATACTCGACATACAACCGGAGCATATCCACCAACGCTCGCCGCTGTTTATCGGCAGCCGCTCCATGGTTGAAAAAGCAGAAGCACTTATGGCAGAACATAGTCCCGAATTTATGGAGATTTATGAAAAATCCAGCAAAGTGTGATTTGTTTTCGAAAATAGGCTTTGAAATGCCTGTGGAGCATTTCGAAAAATAAATAAACGATAATTGCCGAATAAAAGCTTGATTTGATTCAGGCTTTTATTTGGCAATTTTTACGTTATGAGTTGTTCGCGATAGTTGGCTACAGCTTCACAGCTCACGCCTGAAAATTTCTCAAAATTAAATTCATGAATTAAGCAGGTTTTAAATTATGACTGCAAAAAAACTACTTTTTTTACTACTTGGAACTATTGCACTGGCATTGGGGGTGTTGGGTGTATTCATCCCCGGATTGCCCACTACACCATTCTTATTGTTAACAGCATATTTTTATTCATTGAGCTCGGAAAGGCTTTACCAAAAATTGATAAATCACAAACTATTAGGCAGTTATATCAAAGAGTTTAAAGAAGGTATTAGCGTAAAAACAAAAATACGCTCTATCAGCCTGATGTGGGTCATGATATTTATATCTTCTTTCGTATTCATCAAAAACTGGCCCATACGCATACTGCTTTTTGCCATCGGGCTTATAGGCACTTTTGTAATGTCGAGATTGCCGGAGAAGAAAACGAAATAAAGCGCTATTTTATAATTGCTTCAGCTTATCAATCAAGGATGTGGTAGAAAAACCTTCAACCAATTCAATGGTTTCTACAGTACCCCCTTTGGCTTTAACGATATCGTATCCCACAATTTCTTCGGCTTTATAGTCTTTTCCTTTTACCAGCACATCAGGCTGCAGCATTTCAATTAAATTGATAGGAGTTTCCTCGTCAAAAACCACTACTGCATCCACAAAACGAAGGGAAGCCAGCATAAAAGCGCGTTCTTTTTCAGGAATAATCGGGCGATTTTCACCTTTCAACTGCCGTACTGAATCATCGGAATTCAAGCCGATAACAAGTATATCGCCAAAGTCTTTTGCCTTGCTCAAATAGGCGATATGCCCGGGGTGGATGATATCGAAGCAGCCGTTGGTAAAGACAATACGCTTGCCTTTAAATTTCCAGACCGCCATTTGTGCAGAAAGTTGTTTATTGCTAAAAATTCGATTTTTGATAAAGTCGCTATTTGTCATTTAAAGGAGCTTTTGAGTCAATAAAAAACAAGCTTATATAGCCGAAAGCGCCAACCAAAAGATTCAAAACTGTTTGACCTGCGTGAGTAATCACTGCAAAGCTTCCAGCCACATGGCCTGAAATATTATATAATCCGGTCAAGCCGGCTTTGGTGATAAAATGATATGCCCCAATACCTCCCGGCACAGGAGCTACAATTCCCAAGCTGCCAATTGTCATCAAAGTAATGCCTGCCATCAGGTTAAGCTTGGAAGTTTCGGGAAACATAAAAAACGGAATAAACATCATAAGCACATAAAACACCCAAATAGCTGCAGTATATATGAGGAATAAGGCTTTATGTTTCATGCGATGAATGCTGCGAATGCCTTGGGCTAAACCGCTTAGGAGTCCGTGCAGCTTGGCAAAGCCCGGCATGCGATGCAGTTGTGTTTTATATTTTAAATATAACTTGATGAGTACAATAGGGATGGCAATGAGCATCAGCGTTGTTAATGATAGCAGGAACATATTACTGCTGATTTTTGCAATTAATGGAGAAAACCACTGCATCACAAAATCACCCAATAAGGTCCATTGCCCAAAAATAACCGCCAACAACAGCAAAATAAGCACCATAAGGTCGAAAATCCGTTCGGATATTACAGTTCCAAAAAGTGAGTTAAAGGGGATATTTTCTTTTTTTGACAATACGGCACATCGCATAAATTCACCCATGCGCGGCACAGCCGTATTTGCCATATAACCAACCATTACCGCATTAAAAGTCGTAGAAAGCCGGGTGCGATATCCCATGCTTTCAATTAATAAATTCCAACGAAGCGCCCTGAAAATATGTGAAACCACTGCCAATGCCAAGGCTAAGGCAGCCCAGTAATAATTTGCGGTTAAAAGCTCTTGCCAAACAAGCTGCAGGTCAAGCTTACGAAAACTCAACCAAAACAAAAAAACACCCAGAAATAAAAAACCAAGGTATTTAATTATGTTTTGCCACAGCTTTTTCAAGAAAGGTATTAAAGTTTATTATTATCGTCAGGAAAAATTACATGCGGCTTAAAGCGTTTTGCTTCCTCAAAATCCATGCTAGCATAGGAAACAATAATAACTTTATCACCAACAGCGGCTTTGCGTGCAGCGGCACCATTGAGCGATATCACTCCACTGCTGCGTTTACCTCTGATTACATAGGTATCCAAACGTTCGCCATTGGTAATATTATAAACATGTACGCGCTCGTTCTCAATGAGATTGGCCGCATCCATCAAGTCCTCATCAATAGCTATACTGCCGATATAATTCAAATCGGCCTGCGTAATGGTGACCCCATGGATTTTTGATTTCATCACTTCTATATTCATCATGCAATAAATAGGTGAATCGCACTAAAAGGCGCGGCTAAATTATTAAAATATTCTTATATTATCTATTAAACGAACATCCCCCAAAAACAATGCCACAAATATCAAGGCTCCTTTCACATCGTTCCAATGTTCAAAAGGCTGCAAATAGGTATCATCAGCCACTTCCACATAGTCGATTAAAAATCCTTCCGTATTTTCAATTTGTGCTCGCACCCACAATCGTAACTCCTCGGGACTAAGCACATTACGTAAGCTTGCTCCTTTTTTGAGGATTTGATAAATAGATGGGGCAAGCTGACGCTCAGATTCAGTTAATCGACGATTCCGTGAACTCATGGCAAGTCCGTCACCTTCGCGGACAATAGGACAAGGAATAATTTCGACAGGCATTGCCAATTGCTGCACCATATCTTGTATAATCGCAAGTTGTTGATAATCTTTTTCGCCAAAATAGGATTTATGCGGTTCAACAATCTCAAATAATCGCCGCACAACAATTGCCACTCCATTGAAATGTCCGGGACGGAAGGCTCCCTCCATTACATTTCCCAACGCACCAAAATCGTAGGTGTCATTAATTGGTTCCGGGTACATTTCTTCGACGGAAGGAGCAAATAAAAGATCACATCCTATTGCTTGCAACTTGGCAATATCCTCATCCATCACGCGCGGATAGCTTTCCAAGTCATTTTTGTTGTTGAACTGAATCGGGTTTACAAAAATGCTCACAACAAGCAAGTCATTTTCGGCTTTGGCACGCTCCATTAACTCAAGATGTCCCTGATGGAGTGCCCCCATTGTGGGAACAAAACCTATTGTTTTGTTTTTATCTCGCTGCAGCTCAAGCTCTTCACGAACTGCACGGACTGTATTACAAATAATCATCAGTATTGAAAACGTATTTTAGGTTAGCTGACACCTAGCGGGTCAAAATTTTAAGCATATCGGATTCCAGGCTTTCTGTGGGTGATTCGACAATACGCCCAATCTCCTTTTCATCTTTGTAAAAAATAAACGTAGGAACCCTTTTGATATGGTAGTTTGTGACATCAATAGTCGTTGCTTTTTTCTCAAAATCCACACCAATCATATACACCTCATCAGAGGGATAATTAAGCTCATCCAACAATTTGAAAAAACGTGGCAGCTGCAGCTTGCTGTCTCCGCACCATGTCGCCAAAATAATGCGAATTGAAAGATTATCCATCAAACTTTGAAGCTGCTCCACCGCAGCTTTCTCGGGCTGATACGCATTATAAAGCACTTGAAAGCCATCTCCCATCAAAAAGGCACTCAATCCCTCCCGATCAATTTGATTGACCAAAATATCACGATTGCGTGTTTTGTCGTGTAAAAGCGTATTCACTTCTTGCGCCGGCAATAATCCATGCAAGCTAAATAGAACAAATAAGGCAGCCAACAGCTTTTTAATCATGGTACAAACTGTTTATATAACAGATTAACTGCTTGATTTTAAATGATTTCATTCAAGGATGTGTGCAGACAGAGTGCCTTTTACACAAAGCTTTTAAACTGTTTTAAAAAGCGCATATCGTTTTCAAAAAACAAGCGCAAATCATTAATCTGATATTTCATCATGCTGATACGTTCAATTCCCATGCCAAAGGCATAGCCGCTATATAGTTCAGAATCGATGCCGCAGGCTTCAAGCACATTCGGGTCCACCATTCCGCAGCCAAGTATTTCAACCCAGCCGCTGTATTTACAGATATTACATCCTTCTCCACCGCAGATATTGCAGGAAACATCCATTTCGGCTGATGTCTCCGTAAAGGGGAAATAAGATGGTCTAAAACGTATTTTAGTTTCCGCGCCAAAAAAGTCACGAGCAAAATGAAAAAGGGTTTGCTTCAGGTCGGCAAATGACACATCTTTATCAATATACAATCCTTCAACCTGATGGAAGATACAATGTGCGCGAGCCGAAACAGCTTCATTACGAAATACGCGCCCGGGTGCAATAATGCGTATGGGCGGTTTATTTCGTTCCATGATACGCACTTGCACGCTCGATGTATGCGTCCTCAAGGCGATATCGGGATTTTTTTCAATAAAGAAAGTATCCTGCATATCGCGAGCGGGATGCTCCTCCGGAAAGTTGAGTGCGGTAAAATTATGAAAATCATCCTCTATCTCAGGACCTTCGGCAATGACAAAGCCCAGGCGTTCAAAAATACTGTTTATTTCCCTGCGTACCACCGACAAGGGATGTCTGCCACCTCCATGCGGAATGGATGGCAGGCTGGTATCGATGCTGACAGTTTCTTGTGTTACAGCCTGAAACTGCTGCTGCTTTTCATCAACAATACGTTGAATTTTTTGTTTCAGCTCATTAAGCAGCATCCCAATCTCCTTACGCTCTTCGGGGGCAACGGATTTAAAGTCGCCAAAAAGTGCGGGAATCAGTCCTTTTTTACTGAGGTATTTATTTCTAAAAGCCTCCAGCTGCTCTTTATTTTGAATTTCGGCTTGCAGCGCTTGTTCCAGCAGCTGCGCAATTTTTTCTTTCATGAGGTTTTGTTCTAAAAAGAAAAATTATTCTAAAATCTCGATTTTCATCGTGACATCTTTTATCGGTCGATCGGCTTGCCCGGTTTGTACGGCAGCAATTTTATCAATCACATCAAATCCGTCAATCACTTCACCAAATACGGTATAATCGCCATCAAGATGGGGTGTTCCACCAAGTGTTGAATAGCTTCTGATTTGCTCTTCCGTATAGGTAATACCACTTCGGCGGCTCATCATTTGTATATCGGCAGCACTAAACTTACGTCCTTGTACTATATAAAACTGTGAGCCGGACGAACGCTTTTCGGGATTTATTTGATCGGGCATGCGGGCAGCTGCCAAGGCGCCTTTTTTATGAATGTGATTTGTTTTAAACTCAGCATCAACAGTATAGCCCGGATCAGTTTTACCTTCTTTGTTTCCACCACCTTGAATCATAAAACTGTTTATCACACGATGGAATGGACTGTCATCATACCATCCTTGACGAATCAGCTTAAGGAAATTATCACGATGCAAAGGAGTGTCATTATATA